>JAISFB010000164.1 GCA_031263805.1 Oscillospiraceae bacterium | reverse complement strand
TCGGCGGGGATATTGACCTCGGCGGACTTGACGGTCTCCGGGGCCTCCGCCTTCACCGCTATGACGATCTCCGCGACGATGTTTGTTTCGCCGCCCGCTTTGGCTTCCGCGACGGCTTTCTTGGCGTCCGCTATGGCCGACGCCGCGCTTTCGGACGTCACCTCGGCCGTCGCCGCGCCCGTTCCGGCGTATACGGTCGCTTTGATTTCTACTGTTTTGGTCGCGACTACGGCGGGGGCTGTTTCGGTGGGCGGAGCGTCGGGTACGGCGACCTCTACGGTTGCGCCGTCGTCGGTTTTTGCCGGCGTTGACGGGCGCGGGTCTGAAATCACGCCGCCCGAATAATTTATTTTTGTGAACTCCGCCGCTATCGCCGGAGTGCTCTCGCCCTGCCGCGCCGTAACTTTGTATTCGTCGGTATTTCCGACACGCATAAGACCTCCAAGCGCCAAATTATCAATCGTGTAGCCGGAATCCGCAGCCGCCTTTACCATCAAGATTTCGCCGCCGCGAACAATGCTCCCGCTCGTCAGGGGCGTGCCGCCCCGGCTAACGGAGAGCGTGCCGTTAGCCGGGGATTGAAAATTTATTGTGTACGCGAACGTGGCCCCTACGCTGCGTACCGGTTCTTGCGTGATTGTGTAACCAAGCGCCGAGACCTCGTTAAGCTTAACGCCATCGACCCAAATTACATCAATGACATATCCGTCAACATTCGGCATAACTGTGTATGTTCCGTCCTCGTTAAACACAATTTCTCCGCCGTAACCTTCCATTATATCAACCGGAGGTTTTAGTTTTAGCGCTTCCACCGCCTCGATAAGTGCGTTCATCGCCGCATCAACCTCGCCGCGGCGCGTCACGTTAGGGTCGGTTATCAACGCTTTCGCGGAGGCAAGCGCACCCACAAACACCTCCCAAGTTTCGGGCGTGTAACGATTCCGCTCAAGGCGTAGCGATTCCACTTCCGCAATCTTTACTTCAAACTCGGCTTTATCAGCCACAGCCTCTGCGTCAACGTACGGTTTCGGTGTCGGGTAATCATTGCCCTTGATGTACTCCCACGGCGCATCTGCGTTTCTACGTTCGGCGTTAAGCAGCTTCGCCATATCTTCGGAAGCAAACTCAATGTTGGTTTTAGAATGGATTACTTGTTTGGCTATAGCGGTTCCCAACCCATCCGTACCGTTTGGCTGTGAGGTCATAAATAAACGCGTCCCTATGCCTTCGAGGTAGTATACGTTTTTATAGTGAAAATAAAGAGAAGCGTCTACGTAGAGAGATCCGCCGATAATGTTACGATTTTCAGCAGCGGCGGGTTCGCTCGCAATATTGCCATAGATGAACACGTTGCTGACGCGGTAATAATCACTCGGCCAGTATTCCATTGCCGCTTGCGATCCGGATATAAGGCCTCCGCTAACATTCATACGTCCGGTTGACGCAACACTTGTGCTATGAACCTCACCGGCATTATAACAGTCGGAAACTATAAAGTATTCCGGAGCATCTGTCTGCGCTCCCGTTCCTGTACCCAACAAGCCGCCGGCGGAATCGCCTTTAATCGCGCCTTCGTTTCCGCTGAAACGCATCACTCCCCTAAATTGACCGACAAGTCCGCCTACGGTGCTTTTTCCGGTTATGTCCGCTCTATTGATGCAATAGAAAATCCGACCCGGAACATCTTTGTCGACACGATTGAACGCCGCAATTCCACCTGCATACTCAACAGTCGATGTAATAACGCCGTTGATAGTAACATTCTCAATTGTGCCGTAATTATTTACCGCCACGCCCGCAATACCGCGCGCTCCGTAAAAATGCGCATTCAGATTGAGATTTTTGACGACTCCTTTCGTCGCAATCGTGCGGAAAAGCGCGACACCATTTCCAGTGTTGGCTGTTGGATTTGATAGTGTAAGAGTATGTCCGTTTCCGTCGAACACTCCGGTATACGGCACATCGCCATCGGAAGAGTATCCACTCCCCTTTCCGATAGCTGACCAGTTTTCAACTTCTATATTGCTAGTGGTCAGTACGGCACACAAATCCGTTTCGCCATTGATGACGCGATCACGGAAATCGCTCAACTCCTTTGCTGTAGCGATTTGCAGAGGCAATTCCGGTGTATCGTAGTCGCCTTCGGCGTATACGCTCACCGCCGTGACGAGTGAGATCGTCACAGCGGCGGCGACCAGCGCCGATAAAAATTTTCTCATAGTATCACCATCTTTTTTCTGTTACTCAGCGTCAGCCACTATTCGGTTCAGTTGCCGATAGGCGTGGGCGTAGGCGGAACCGGCGGGACGCCAGCCGGGATTTGAAGGTATGCCTGATCCCATGTCAGCGTTTCCTCGCTTCCGGTTACGGTGCTGATTAGCGTCAGACTCACTTGACAATCCAGATAATATTCTTCAATATCGTCATTATATAGTGTATAGGCGTTCGGAAGAATTGCGGTATCGCCACGTATAATGACATCTACATATGTCAAGCCATTCCACACCTTTATGCCATCTATTCCCAAAACGTATTCTGCCGTCGTTTGGTCATCATAGTCCGGGAGAAACTGCGGATGCAGAGTGAGCAAATAGAAAGTTCCTATACTGTCAAATATCTCAATCGTGTTGTAGCCAAGCTCTACGGTGGTAGAAACTCCCCTTATCTCCAACTCCTCTGTGAACTTTTGCGTTAAGTCGACGTCCTCCCACCATAGAAGTTCGCTAAACGGATTCGGATTATATCCAACGTCCCCTTCCGATGCGGTGGCTAAGATTGATTCACCAATCGCGAGAGTAGAGCCGGCGAGCACGAGAGTCATTACGAGGGCGAGCGCGAGGGTAAAAATACATTTTTTCACTTAGGATTCCTCCAAAATAATAATATTGTTCCGCGTAAGCGGGGCTATCGTCAACCGGGTCTGTCCGGCGCGTACGGCGCCCCCGCCCGGTCGCGGGGCGCTGCGGATTCAATGGCTTGGCTCGCATCACTCCTTTAACATTAAATATGGAAAAAACAAAATCACGACAACGCCGCCCCGTCTTTCTGACAGAGACAACGACCGTCGTGATCGTAATTATTTATATTATATTTATTGAGGTGCCCGTATATATACAGCTGTGATATGCTTCGTGATTTCCGCAACGGCGATTTTCGCCGGGCGTCCGGCCTTCATAGCCGTACGCTTGTCTCTCCGGTTGTCACTGGCAGTATGATACTCCCTTCCGCGGCGCGTGTCAAGCATATTTTAGCATTTAAGTAAAAAAGTTCAAAAAATCCGACTTTATTACAAAAACGCGCCGCCTTGACATTCGGTGCATTATGGGCTATTATGAACGAGTAAACGCAGGCAGCGGCGCGATATACGCCGCCATTAGCGGAAGGAGCGAAAGGAATGCGGTATTTCAACATAGCGGGCCCTTGTAACAAGGCGGAGCATTATATGATAGAGGCGTCTTCGCGCCTGCACGGCGTGGAGCGGCTTATCGAAATGAAGCAATATTTCGTCATCCACGCGGCGCGTCAGAGCGGAAAGACAACGTATCTGCGGGATCTGGAGCAACGGCTGAACGCCTCCGGCAAGTATTACGCCCTATACTGCTCGCTTGAAATGGCGCAAGGCATTGCCGACCCGGAAACGGGTATACCCGAGATCGTGCGGAAAATACAAAACGTGTTACGCCTGTCGGAGATCCCAAACGGAGCGGAGTTTGCCCGAGAGGCAAGCTACGAGAATTTCACCGGCGTACTGAACACCGAGCTCGTACTGTTTTGCAAGCGGCTGGACAAACCTCTCGTGATACTCTTCGACGAAGCCGATTGTTTGAGCGAGGGGACGCTGATAACATTTCTGCGCCAGCTGCGCGACGGCTACAACAGCCGCAGCAGCTACCCATTTGTCCACTCGATAGCGCTTGTAGGGATGCGCAATATACGCGATTTCAAAGCGCGAGTGCGCCCGGAGAGCGAGACGCTCGGCTCCGCGAGCCCGTTCAACATCGTAACGGAATCGCTGACGCTGAAGAATTTCACAACAGACGAGATACGCGCGCTGTACAAACAGCACACCGACGAGACGGGGCAAGTCTTTGAGGAGAGCGCCGTAGAATTAGTCTATGAGCAGACGTGTGGGCAGCCGTGGTTAGTCAACGCCATCGCCCGAGAAGTGATAGAGAAACAGTTGGGTGACGACTACACGCGCCCGGTCACATCCGAAATGGCCGAAAAGGCTATTCAAACAATCATCCTGCGCCGCGACACTCACATAGACAGTCTGCTCGAACGCCTTAAGGAAGAACGCGTGCGGAAAGTCATAGAGCCGATAATCATGGGCGAGTACGTCGCGGATAGGCTCTCGGACGATTTTCAATATGTAAAAGACCTCGGGTTGATCAGCGATTCGGACAGGCAGTTGAAGCCCGCCAACCCGATATACGCCGAGGTCATAGCCCGAACACTGACGTATAACGTACAGGAGACATTGGCGGAAGATGATGATGTCCACCAACTGCCGCGCTATATGAAAAACGGGCGCATAGATATGGACTATCTCATGCGCGATTTTCAGCAATTCTGGCGCGAGAACAGCGATATTTGGGTCAAACGGTTCGACTACAACGAAGCGGCGCCGCACCTGATACTAATGGCGTTTTTGCAGCGCGTGATAAACGGCGGCGGGCAGATACTCCGCGAGATGGCGGCGGGGCGCGGGCGGCTTGATTTATGCATCGTATATGAGGGCGAGAAATACCCTATAGAGCTAAAGCTGCGGCGCGGCGAGAAGAGCCGCTCGCAGGGCATTGAACAGACGCTGCGGTATATGGACGTCTACGGTGCCCGCGAGGGCTGGCTCGCCATCTTCGACCGGGATACCGACGCCGTCTGGGACGACAAGATTTATATGGAAAAAGAGGCGGTCGGCGGTAAAACGGTCACAGTAATTGGGCTGTGACCGTTTTTCCGGCAAACGGGCTACGCGGCGTAAGCGCGCAAAGCGCGCGGCGTAAGCGCGCAAAGCGCGCTCACTTGTGATTTAATCGCGCGGCGGCGCGGGGTACGCGGCATAGCCGCGACGGGCGCACTCACCCGTTCCCCCCGGGCGCACTCGCCCGTTCCCCGTGCCCGCAGGCGCGTTATGCCCGGC
Source organism: Oscillospiraceae bacterium (assembly GCA_031263805.1). Lineage (GTDB taxonomy): Bacteria > Bacillota > Clostridia > Oscillospirales > Oscillospiraceae > JAIRRO01. Next base: position 2,170 of record JAISFB010000164.1, on the reverse strand, counting down.
GCTTCATCTGGAGCTTCAGCCTGTCGGCTATCATCGCGATAAATTCGCTGTTCGTCGGCTTGCCCTTGATGTTCGACACCGTGTAGCCGAAAAACTTCTGGAGCGTTTCGATGTCTCCCCTGTCCCACGCGACTTCTATAGCGTGCCTTATCGCGCGCTCGACGCGCGACGGCGTGGTGTGGAACTTTTTCGCGACGGTCGGGTACAGTATCTTCGTCACGGAATTTATTATTTCCATATCCTCGATGGCGAGTATTATCGCCTCGCGCACGTACTGATAGCCCTTGATATGCGCCGGCACGCCTATTTCGTGAATGACCTCCGTCACGACGGAGTCGAGCGGCTTCTCCGCCGGCGCGCCCGAAGGCAGCCGCAGCTCACGTCCCTCCGGGGTCTGCCGCGCCGCGCCGGCAAGCTGGCGTATGCGCGAGAACAGCGCCGGTATGTCACACGGCTTTTGCATAAAATACGCCGCGCCGAGCGCCGCCGCCTCCCCGAGCGTCTGCTCGCTCGCGAAGCCGGATACGACTATGACCGCCGGCTTGTCCGCCTCCGGCATCTCGGATATCCTGCCGATAAGCGAAAGTCCGTCGAGACCGGAGAGGATTATGTCCGTGATAAGTACGTCCGGCTTTTCGCGGATAACGTCTCCGAGCGCCGCCGCACCGTCGCCGGCCGTGCCGGACACCGTGAAATCACTCTCGGCGAGCATTGCGTCCGTCAGGAGCTTGCGGTATTCCTCGCCCGAATCCGCCAGTACGATTTTGATTTTACCTTGCATTTTTTCATTTCCTCCAATATTATTGTTAATAACCGCTTGTTCCGCGTCAACGGCGTCGATTTACGGTCGATTGACAACCGATTGACGTCTATGACGACAATCTATCACAGTTATATGGAAATTGCAAGATTTATTTTCCATTATTTTATTAAATTATGGAATTTATATTTTCAATATGTCGGGAAATGTCGTCTGTGCTTTCCGGGGAATCGTTGCCGCTAAATCAGAATACGCGCGTTGCGGCATAGAGTCCGAGTGTCAAAATACCGAGGTTTTTGCGATAAATAATTTCGAGCCGGGACGCCGGCAGCGGCGATTTTCCCTCCCCCGCCTCTATCGTAAAGCCGGGCCGTCCGTATTCCTCAACGAACCAATCCTTATATCCCGCGTTCGCCGAGGCGGGCGGCGCGTCCTCGGGCTTATAGCCGCTGACGCGCTCAAACGCCTTTGCAAGCTTGCCGGCGTTTGCCGGAGTCCGGTCCCCGTATTTCCAATATATCACCTCGCCCTGCGTGTGATATGACAGCGTCAGTGAGAATCTGTGCCGCCGCGTAAACTCATAGACGGCGCGCGCTTCCGGCGCTTCCAAAGGGCGCGTGCCCGCATAGTCGCGCGGCGCCGGCGAGATATATCCGAGCGCGCGTTTTATATCGCCAGCTTTCTCCCAGCCCGCCGGGTACTGCAAATTCAAATCGATCCCCTCAATATTCGCTTTCCAGCCGGACGGGAACGGGACTCCGCCGTAAGCCTCGGCTATTTTCCGCGCGTTATCGTAATATCCGCCGGAGCGCACCGCGCCGGTCACAAGGTCAACGCCGTCGGGATTTATCATCGGCGCTAAATACAGCGTCGTCTGCGAATACAGGCGGCGCGCGTCCTCGCCGAAGATCGTGCCGCCCTCGGCATACGCTTTCGCGTATTCGGCGAGAAATCTCATCAGAACGGGCGTCGTTATCCATTCGTTCGCGTGGTGCGCCGCGTTATAAAAGACCTCGTTTTGTCCGGAGCCTATCGCCGCCGTCAGAATATCGCGCCCCATAACGCTTTTCCCGATGCTCGCAAATCGCAAAAACGGATAGCGGCGCGCGAGCGCGCCCGCCGCCTCCAGCAAAACGCCGTAACTCCACCGAATATTTGACGGCATAATTTCAAAGCATAATCCAGGCGCGCGTCCGCTCAAAAAAATCATCTCCACATAAAATTCCCCGTAAAAATTTTATGTCAATAAAATCCCGAAAATGTTCCGTATTTCCGGCTGGAAAATAAAAATTGCGCTGCGAAACGCCGAAGTAATATATTGTCACGCAAGGCTTGTTTTATGCCGGACATATTAATTATTGCCGCGCTCTGAACGGCGGCGAAAAAACAAACGGCAGCTTATGAGGTAGA
>JAISFB010000089.1 GCA_031263805.1 Oscillospiraceae bacterium | reverse complement strand
GCCGCAGTACATCGCCATCGCGACCATCGCGGAGTCCATTATCGGCCTGATATGCTTGGGCATCATATTCGATATGTTCGAGAGCCCGCCTGTGGAGTTGAGTCCCATATCGGACAGGTCTTTGATGAAGGACAGCACCTCCATCTGCTTATCCTGCATACCCTTTATGACGAGGAAAAGCGGGTCGAACCAAATGTCCTCCGTGTCCATACCGAGGCCCATGCCACGCTCTAAAAGCTCCTGGCAATAGCCCATGCGCTCGTCGTTGTCGGACGACACGCCGGCCTTTGAGCACAGCGCGAGCACTATGGCGTCGTTGGCGGCGGCGAGGTCGATATTCTCGATCCTGTCGCCCGCGTCGGCGGAGTTTACTATCGGCTTGCCCTTTGAGCGATTATAGACCGAAATGCCGGCCTCTATCGCGCGGCGGTTTGACGTGTCAAGGCAGAGCGGGACGTTGTCGCACGCCTGCTGGATCGTCGTGACCGCCCATTTCATAAGCTCCTCGCCGCCCTTTTCGGACGGACCGATGTTCACGTCGAGATATGACGCGCCGGCGTCGATCTGCTCACGCGCGCGCTTTAGGATAGGCTCGGGGTCCCGCTCTTGCATCGCCTTGTTGATGACGGGTGATATGCAGTGAATACGCTCGCCGATAACTATGAATTTACCCATTGTCTTGTCGCACCTCCAAAAAATTTACGCAAAAATTTATGCCGGTTATAATTATAACTTTATACTTTTATACTTTGAACTCGCGGAAAAACTTCACGAGCTCCACGGCCTCGTTCGGGGCGACGACGACCGTCCAGCCCGAAAGCTTTTCTTCGATCTCGCCCTTGAGTACCGCGACCTTGCCGGGGATCACGAGCGTGCGGGATTTGATTTTTCCCTCGATGTCGAATTCCTTGATAAACTTCGCGATTGAGCCCGCGGAGAGCTTGCCCGCCGCCCACGCCGTCAGCACGGAATATCCGCCCGCGTCGGAAATGAGCAGGTTGAGCGGCACGCCGGAGCGCTCGAGCTCGCCGGAAACGACGAAATACGTCAGCGCGAAGTCCACCGTCGTGACGCAGACGGAGTTTTCGTCCGCGCCGTTCAGCGGATAAACGCCCGGCTCTACCTTCATCGGCTTCTGCGGGTCGGTGTATATATTCTGACGCAGACCGTACAGCGGCAGGGCCTGCGCATACTCCATTTCGCTCATTATTATGATCGAGCCGTATTTCAGCGTGAATACCGACGCCAGCGCCGTCTGCATACGCGTATCGCCCGCCGCCAGCTTGTGCAGATTCACAACGGACGGATAGCCAAACGTCCTGTCGTTGTCCTTGAGCGCCGCGCGGCGGACTTGGACGGCGTTTGAAAACGTCTCTTTTATCGTCCCGCCCGTAACGTCGAGTATCAAATTCTTGGAACCGAGCTTTTCAAGCGCCGCGACGGTGTCGTAAAGCTCGTCAAGGCTTTGGCCGGACACGCCGAGCGCCGCGCTCTCGCCGGCTATTTTCGCGAATTCCTCGTAGTTTGACGCGTTCGCGCCGTTCAGTATAACTCTGTCTCCGGCGACGGCGAGCGCCTTTGCGGCGGCGTCCGCGTTTGACGTTTCGAGTATGATACCGCGCCCCTCGGCGGCGGCTTTTTTCACCGTTTCGACGAATTTATCCGCGTCGCCCTTGTCGATGACGTTCAGGAACTCGACGTACATACGCTCGCCGAGGCGGTCGTAATCGACCTTCCGCACGTCCGGCAGCTTTTTATCGATGCTGTCCTCACACAGCGAGACGGCGTAGAGATTCTTTGAGACGAAGGTCTTGTCGTGCCGGAACAGCACAGTTTCGCCGCCGAGCGTGAATTTGTCCTCGCCCTTGCCGACCTCGAACTTCTTCATCGGCGGCGCCGTCGCGTCCCCGAGCTGCGCTTTCGCCTCGTCCGACAAATGCGGGCACTTGTCGAGCTCGACGGCGCCCTGAGCCACTTTCATCGCGAACGCCATACAAGTCGGGTTCCCGCAGTCTTTACAGTTTGTTTTCGGCGTCAGCTTAAATATATCCAGACCTTTTAGAGCCATGATCCGTTCCCTCCCTTATACAAGTTCCGCGATGAGCTTTGAAACCGCCGCCACAGAATCCGGATGACGCAGGATAACGGCGTTTGAGCCCGCCGTCAGGCACGCCGCAGCGGTGGCGATCTCCATGCTTATACCGCGTTCCTCCGCGGGTCCCCAGTCCGGGAAGTCGGCTTCCGACACTATGGATTCCTTGACCGTCCAGACCTCCGACGCGACGGGCGTAACTATCGGCATTTGCAGCATATTGTCGTTTTGCGCCAAGGCCGCGGATTTTACGCGGTCAAACGTCGTCGCGACATACTCGAAGCCGTAGCCCGCCGCCGCGGAGCCGAGGTTCATGGCGACGCTTTCGGTTTTCACGCCCATCTGCGAGATGAGCACGTTGAGCTGCTTCGCGAGGTTGATGTCTACGGCGGACTCCGCGCCTATCTTCTGCGAATAGGCCATCGCCGCCGCCGCCGACACGCTTTTATAATTTTCCTCGCGCGCGGACAGGAACAGCACGTTGCGCCCGTCAAGCGCCTCGGCGATCTTTTCAAAGAGCTTTGAGTCCTTTTCGACGTTGCGGCAGCCCTCGATGACTATCGGCGCGTCCACCGCCGCGGCGATTTCCTTTACGAGCGCCGCGGTGTCCTCCACGGAGCGGTCTCCGTTGTCGGGATGCGCCCCGTCAAGGCTTATCGCGAGAAAATCCGCGCCCGGCATTTCGGACGCCCGTTTCGCGAGCTCGGGCAGCGACGCGCATCCCTTGTAGAATTCCGCCACTCCGGGCAGCGCCTCGTCGATCCCGAGATCGGAGATCTCCACGCCGACGCTCGGGCGGTTTTCTATCGGCGCGTCAAAGCTGTAAAACGGGAATACGGATTCCCCCCCCAGCGTAACGGTTTTTTCTCCCGTGCCGATAGAGAGAGTGTTTATCTTCGCGTTGAATTTTTGCTGAACAGGCTTAAACGGCATAATATTATCTCTCCTTTTGCTACAATAAGATTACGGAAACGACGCGGTAGCCAATCGCGGTGTATCCGTGCCGGTTGTTTAAGCCATAATAGGAGGGTAATTGGTCTGGCGTCTCTCCTTTTGGACTT
>JAISFB010000166.1 GCA_031263805.1 Oscillospiraceae bacterium | reverse complement strand
GCCACCGGGCTCGCCGGGCGGGATTACAATCCTCTCTTTATCTACGGGGACACGGGGCTCGGCAAAACGCACCTGCTCCGTGCGATAAAAAACCGCATCGGCAAGGTCCATCCCGAGTATAAGATCGTGTACGTCAAGGGCGACGACTTCACAAACGATCTCGTCCGCTCGATCCAGGTCGGGCGCAATGTGGAATTCCGCGAAAAATACCGCTACGCCAATGTATTTCTTGTGGACGACATCCAATTTATCGCCGGTAAGCAGCAGACCCAGGAGGAGTTTTTCCACACCTTCAACACCCTCTATGACGCCGGGCGCCAGATAGTGCTGACGAGCGACAGGCCTCCGAAAGAAATAGCGCTCCTCGAGGAGCGGCTGAAATCCCGCTTCGAGAACGGTCTGCCCGCCGATATCTCCCCGCCGGACTACGAAACGCGCATAGCCATCATCAAAAACAAGGCGAAGGAGCTCGGCTTTCTGCTCCCGGACGACGTCGCCAAGTACATAGCGGAGAATATATCGGCGAACATCAGGCAGCTCGAGGGCGCCGTCAAAAAAATGCGCGCCTACAGCGAGCTGTACGGCGCACAGGAGATAACCGTCCAAGAGGCCGCGCGGCAAATAAAGGATATGCTGCGCGACAAGGAAAGCGCCGTCACGCCGGAGCTCATCATCGAGGAGACGGCAAAGTTTTTCAACATCTCGTCAAAAGACCTTAAAAGCCCGAAGCGCTCGCGCGAGATAGTCCGCGCGCGGCAGGTGTCCCAGTATCTCATTAAAAATATGCTCTCGTTTTCGCTTTCGGAGGTGGGCAAGCTCTTCGGCGGACTTCACCACACTACGGTTCTCAACAGTGTGAATAATATTGAGGACGCCGTCAGGCAGGGCGGAAAAACGTCGCAGTCCGTCAAGGACATCACCTCGAATATTCAGACGAGAGTCGAGAATTTCTCCGCCGGGGGTCCACGGTCATAACAGTTTCCACCTGTGGATACCGCAAAGGCGCTCCCCCGTCCGCCGCTGATTGTGCAGACGTCCCGCCCGGTACACACCTCGTTGTTGAAGGCCCCTCGTTGTCTCTTCGGCGTTTTTCGCGGCTTTCCACAAGTCCACTCCCCTACTACTATTTCTTCTGAAATATTTATTATATTCTTTATATATATATAAAAGAACGAAAATCTGAAAGGATGTATCCAAATTGAAATTTTTGTGCAACAGGGAATCGCTCGTGTCGGCGGCGACGACGGCGCTGCGGGCCACGGCGCCGAAAAGCCCCGTCCCGGCGCTCGAGGGGCTGCTTATAGAAGCGGCGGAGAGCGGGCTCGTGAGGATCACCGGCTACGACTTGAAAACCGGTATAATTTCCGAAATAGAGGCTGCCGTGCAGGAAAGCGGCGCCGTGATCTTAAACGCGCGGCTGTTCGGGGATATAATAAGGCGCCTTCCGGACGAGGAGGTCAAAATATCCGTCGGCGCGGGGCTGAAAACGCGGATAGAAAGCGGCGTATCCTCGTTTGACCTCGTCGGCTCTCCGACCGAGGATTATCCCTCCCTGCCGGGCGCCGAGGGCCAGACGGCGATAAGCATCGACGGGGCGACGCTCCGCGATATGCTGACCCGCACGCTCTTTGCCGTGTCCGCGGACGAATCGCGCCCGCTCTACATGGGCGCGATGTTTGAGACGGAGGGAAAGACCGCCACAGTTATAGCCCTCGACGGCTTCCATCTCGCGCTAAGGCGGGAGGAGCTTCTCGAGGAGACGGAAAAGAGCTCCTTCATAGTGCCCGGAACGGCGCTCGCGGAGGTAGAAAAGATACTTTCGGCGTCCGAGGAGGAGGCGGAGATCATCGTCGGCGAAAAGCACGTGACGTTCAAAAGCGGGAACACGCGGCTTGTTTCCCGACGGCTGATAGGCGATTATCTGAACTACCGCACGGCCGTCCCGCAGACAAATAAATACGAGCTTTTGGTGTCAAGGCGCGAAATATACGACGCGGTCGAGCGCGTTTCCCTGATAATAAACGAAAGCAAGGCGCAGGGCGCGGTGCGTTGCGTATTCGGCGACGGCGTGCTGTTTTTGACGACGAGCACCGTGGTGGGAAGCGCCTCGGACGAATGCGCCGTAACCGGGGACGGCGAGAAGCTTGAGATCGGCTTCAGCAAGAGATATCTGCTCGATACGTTGAAGGCCGCGCCGGCGGACGAGCTGCGCCTCGCTCTCACGTCGCCGGAAAAACCGTGCGTCGTAACCTCCGGCGACGCCGGGGACGAGAGCTTTTTGTATATGATCCTGCCGGTGGCGCTCGGAAAGGGAGAGGCGCGCGCCGATGCGTAAGATACAGATACCGGTCGTACAAACGATAGCCGTAAAAGAGGAATTCATAAAGCTCGACAGTCTCTTAAAGCTCGCCGGCGCGGTCTCGACGGGCGGGGAGGCCAAGGAGCTGATACAAAATGGGCAGGTGTTCGTGGACGGCATCCCCATAACGGCGCGCGGACGCAAGATCAAGGACGGTATGACGGTCCGGGTAAGAAACAAAATACTGCGCGTCAAGGCAGCCCGGGAAATATGATCTTGGAGTCGCTTGAGCTCGAGGGCTTCCGCAATTACGGCGCGGCGAAGGCGGAGTTTTCCCCCGGCGCGAACATTATTTTCGGAAAGAACGCGCAGGGGAAAACAAATCTGCTCGAGGCCGTCTGTCTGCTCACCGGCGGGCGCAGCCACCGCGGCGCGCGCGACCGCGACATGATAAGCTTCGGCGGGGATTCGGCGCGGATAGAGGCTCGCGTTCAGGCGTTCGGGCGGGAGGTCGCGCTCGAGCTGCGCCTGCGCCGCGCGGGGCGGCGCGAGACGCGGCGCAACGGCGTAAAGCTGACGCGGGCGGGCGAGCGGTCCGGGATAATGACGGCCGTGATGTTCGAGCCGGAGGACTTAGAGCTCGTGCGGGGCGGCGCGGCGGCGAGGCGCGCGGAGCTCGACAAGTGCATTTCGCAGCTCCGCCCGGCTTACGCCTCGGCGCTGGCCGGCTTTAACAGACTGTACGCGGGCAAGCTGAAGATATTGGGGAGCTTTCGCGAAAAGCCGTCGCTGCTCGACGCGCTGGACGATTACAACCGCGGGCTGTGCCGGTACGGAGCGAAGCTGATATTTTACCGCGCGTCCTTCGTCAGAAAGCTCGCCGAGCGGGCGCGGCGCGTACACCGCGAATGCTCCGGGGAGACCGAAACGCTAGAGCTGCGCTATAAGACCGAGCGCGGCGCGGAGACGGACGGCTCGGGCCCGGCGCCGGAAGAAATACGCGCCGTCGCCGAGGCGCTCGCCGCGCGCCAAAGTGAGCACCGGGAGCACGAAATAGCCTCCGGGACGTGCCTCACCGGCGCGCAGCGCGACGATTTAGAGCTGTTCATAAACGGCGTCCCGGCGCGCTCGTTCGCGTCACAGGGGCAGGCGAGGACCGCGGCGCTGGCTATAAAGCTCGCCGAGCGCGAGCTCATGACGGAGGAGACGGGCGAAGCTCCCGTTTTGCTCCTCGACGACGTCCTGTCCGAGCTCGACGAAACGCGGCGGGAGTTCGTTCTGGGAAAAATACGCGGCGGACAGGTGCTTATCACGTGCTGCGAGCCGGGGGAAATACCGCTGCCGGACGGCGGCGGGGCCCTACAGGCGGAGGGCGGAAAAATAACGCGGAGGGACAAGGCGGTATGTATTTGATTTTGGAGCAGGAGACCATCGTCGCGGAGGACGACGTGATCGGGATCTTCGACCTCGACAATGTCTCCCGGTCGTTTCTGTCACGGGAATATCTCTCGGCTGCCGAAAAATCGGGGCGGCTGAAAAACGTAGCGGAGGGACTGCCGAAGACGCTGATAGTCGCGGACGGAAACGACTACGTATCGCAGTGGGCGACCGCGCGGATCATGGCGCGAAGGCTGAACGCTTTATCGGAAGATTTTTAGGAGGATCATATGTCGGAAAATATCAACAGCGCGCTCGGCGCGGCGTCGGATTACGACGCGTCGCAGATTCAAGTGCTCGAAGGGCTCGAGGCGGTCCGGAGAAGACCCGGTATGTACATCGGCTCGACGAGCTCGTCCGGGCTGCACCATCTTGTCTACGAGATAGTGGACAACGCGATAGACGAAGCGCTCGCCGGCTTCTGCACGGAAATTTTTGTCGCGATACGGGACGGCGACGTCATAGAGGTCCGCGACAACGGCCGCGGCATACCCGTGGATACACAGGAGCAGACGGGAAAATCCGCGCTCGACGTCGTTTTCACGGTGCTGCACGCGGGCGGGAAATTCGGCGGCGGCGGCTACAAAGTGTCCGGCGGTCTGCACGGAGTCGGCGCGAGCGTCGTCAACGCGCTGTCCGAATGGCTGATAGCGCGCGTCCACCGGGACGGAAAGATACACGAAATGCGCTTTTCGCGCGGGGATATAACGCAAGAGCTCACGGTCGCCGGCGAGACGGATCGCACCGGCACGGAAATCTTATTCAAGCCCGACGGCGATATTTTCGAGGATACGGCGTTCATTTACGACACGCTTAAAACGCGTATGCGCGAGCAGGCTTTTCTCAACGCCGGCCTGCGCATAACAACGGAAGATTCCCGCCCCGGCCAAGAGACGCGCGACGAATTCGCCTACGAGGGCGGCATACGCGAATTCGTGACGTATATAAACCGCAACAAGACGCCGCTGCACGAAAAAGTGATATACGTCTCCGGCGAGCGCGAGGACTCTATGGCGGAAATAGCCCTCCAGTACAACGACAGCTACAACGAAATGCTGCTTAGCTTCGCGAACAACATCCACACGCCCGAGGGCGGTATGCACGAGACGGGCTTCAAGGCGGCGCTCACGCGCGTACTCAACGACTACGGGCGCAAGACCGGCGCGCTGAAGGGCGAGGACAAGCTCTCCGGCGAGGACTGCCGCGAGGGCGTGACGGCCATCATATCCGTAAAGCTCACGGAGGCGCAGTTCGAGGGGCAGACGAAGGCCAAGCTCGGCAACAGCGAAATGCGCACGCTCGTCGATAACACGCTCTCCGAAAAGCTCACGATATTCCTCGAGGAAAATCCGTCAATAGGCCGCGCGATAATCGACAAGGCGGTCACGGCCTCAAAGGCGCGCGAGGCCGCGCGGAAAGCGCGCGAAAATATCCGGCGCAAAAGCGCGCTGGAGGGCATGAGCCTGCCCGGAAAGCTCACGGACTGCAACGAATCGAATCCCGCGCTGACGGAGATATACATCGTGGAAGGCGACTCGGCGGGAGGCTCCGCCAAGGGCGGGCGCGACTCGCGCTTTCAGGCGATACTGCCGCTTTGGGGCAAGATGCTCAACGTGGAAAAAGCGCGCGCCGACAAGGTCTACGGCAACGAAAAGCTGACGCCCGTCATAACGGCGCTCGGCGCCGGGCTCGGCGAGGACTTCGACGAGGCGAAGCTGCGGTACCACAAGGTCATAATTATGGCGGACGCCGACGTGGACGGCAGCCATATACGCACGCTGCTGCTCACGTTTTTCTTCCGCTTTATGCGCCCGCTCATCGAGGGCGGCTACGTGTACGCGGCGCAGCCGCCGCTGTACAAGCTCACGCGCGGCAAGACGATACGCTACGCGTTCTCCGATGACGAGCGCGACGCCGTTTCGTCGGAGATGCGCGGCGAGGACGGGCGCGGCAAGGTGGACGTATCCCGACACAAGGGCCTCGGAGAGATGGACCCCGACGAGCTCTGGGAGACGACGATGAATCCGGAGACAAGGATACTGCGGCGCATAGAGTTTGACGACGCCGTGCGCGCCGATGAGGTTTTCACGGTGCTCATGGGCGAGAAGGTCGAGCCGAGGCGCGAATTCATCGAGCACAACGCGAAATACGCCGTCAATCTTGACGTCTGAGGCGAAAGGGAAGAAAAGAGGTTTCTAAATGGCGAAACGCAAAGAAAAGAACGGAGATATCACGTTCCCCGATCAGAAAATAATCGGCTCTCCGCTGACGGAGGAGATGGAAGGGTCGTTCATCGACTACGCGATGAGCGTCATAGTCGCGCGGGCCCTGCCCGACGCGCGCGACGGGCTGAAGCCCGTACACAGGCGTATTTTGTATTCGATGTATGAGAGCAATCTGACGTATGACAAGCCGTACAGAAAAGCGGCGACGGCCGTTGGCGATGTGATGGGGCACTTTCACCCGCACGGCGACGCGTCTATATACGACGCGCTCGTGCGTCTCGCGCAGGATTTTTCCATGCGCTATCAGCTTGTGGCGGGGCACGGGAACTTCGGCTCCGTGGACGGCGATCCGGCGGCGGCTATGCGATACACGGAGGCGCGCCTGTCGCGCATTTCCGACGAGCTTTTACGCGATATTGAAAAGGACACGGTGGACTGGGACCCGAACTATGACGAGTCGCGGCGCGAGCCTCGCGTTCTGCCGTCCCGTTTCCCGAATCTACTCGTCAACGGTTCCTCGGGAATAGCCGTCGGTATGACGACGAATATCCCGCCGCACAACCTGACGGAAACGATAAACGCGGTGATCTGCGTCCTGAAAAACGACGGCGCCGACCTCGACGATCTGATGGAACACATAAAAGGCCCGGACTTCCCGACGCGAGGCATCATAATGGGTCGCGCCGGCATACGCGCGGCTTACGCCACGGGTCGCGGCCGCGTCATACTGCGCGCCGGAACCGATTTTGAGGAATTCGGGCAGGGGCGCACCGCGATAATAGTGAACGAGCTGCCGTATCAGGTGAACAAGAAACACCTGCTCGAAAACATCGCCGAGCACGTGAAAAATAAGCGCATAGACGGCATCTCCGCTATGCGAGACGAATCCGACAGGAACGGAATGCGCGTCGTTATCGAGCTGCGGCGCGACGCGAACCCGCAGGTCGTGCTGAACCGGCTGTTTTCGATGACGCAGCTTCAGATCACGTTCGCGATAGTGATGCTCGCGCTCGTGGACAACCAGACGCAGCCGCGGATATTGTCGCTGCGCGGTCTGCTCGACGAATATATAGCGCACCAGCGCGAGGTAATACGCCGCCGGACGGAATTCGACCTCAAAAAAGCGCGTGAGCGGGCGCATCTGCTCGAGGGCCTGCGCATCGCCTGCGACAACATCGACGAAGTCATAAGGATCATCCGCGCGAGCTATGACGACGCGCGCGAGCAATTGATGGCGCGCTTTGCGCTTTCGGAGGTACAGGCGCAGGCAATACTCGAAATGCAGCTGCGGCGTCTGCAAGGGCTCGAGCTCGAAAAAATCGAGGCGGAGTACAACGCGCTTCAGGAGAAAATAACGTACTATCTGGACATGCTTGCCGACACCGCCAAAATGACGCAGTTGCTCATAACGGAGTTAGAAGAGCTGCGCGACAAATACGGCGACGAGCGCAAGACCGAGATCGCCGCCGTCGAGGACGAGATCGACATCGAAGACCTGATCGACGAGGAGGAATGCGTCTACACCCTGACGAACGCCGGATATATAAAGCGCCTTCCCGCGAGCGCGTACAGGGCCCAGCGGCGCGGAGGCCGCGGCGTAACGGCGATGACGACGCGCGAGGCCGACTACGTCGATAACCTCCTGTCCGCGTCCACGCACGACTATATCCTGTTCTTCACAAACCGAGGCCGCGCGTTCCGCCGCAAGGGCTATCAGATTCCCGAGGCGGGGCGGACCGCCAAGGGCACGAACATCATAAACCTGCTGCCCATAGAGGAAGGCGAGCGCGTCACCGCGATGATAAGAGCGCGTATGGACGAGGCGAGCTACCTGATCTTCATCACGCGCGGCGGCACGGTAAAGCGTATGAAGGCCGACGAGCTGCGCAATATCAGAAACGTCGGCATACGCGCCGTAAATTTAGCGCCCGACGACGAGCTCATATCCGTGCGCGACACGGACGGCAGCGAAAACATACTCATCGCGACGCACGACGGCGCCGCGATATGCTTCCGCGAAACAGACTTGCGACCGATGGGCCGCACGGCCGCCGGCGTGCGCGGCATAAGGCTGCGGCGAGACGACTATTGCATAGGCGCGGCGCGCGCGCGCGAAGGCGGAACGCTGCTCACGGTCACGGAAAACGGCTACGGCAAGCGCACGGAAATATCCGAATATCTGCGCGGCGGCGAGGACGGCGAAGCCCAAAACCGCGGCGGGCTCGGCCGGAAGAATTATCAGATCACGGAGAAAACCGGAAAAGCCGCGGCCATAAAGGTCGTCAGCGATGACGACGACGTGCTGCTGATCTCCGACGACGGGACAATAATACGTATGGCGGCGGCGGACATCTCCGTGCTCAGCCGCTCGACGCAGGGCGTGCGTCTAATGCGGCTCGGCGAGGGCGCCAAGGTGATAGCGATAGCTCGGACGGACAAAGAAGCGGAAGCCGATGACGAAACGGAGACGGAAGAACCGAACGCCTCCGAAACGGGTTCCTCAACGCAGCCGGACGCCGCCCCGCCGGACGAAGCGCCCGACCAAGACGGAGACCAAACCGCCGAATGAAAAAAGTGACCGTCTACACCGACGGCGCGTGCTCCGGCAATCCCGGTCCCGGCGGTTGGGGCGCCGTGCTGCTGTACGGCGATAAGCGCCGGGAGATGTCCGGCGGGGAGGCGCGCACGACGAACAACCGCATGGAGCTCACGGGAGTGATAGAAGCGCTCGGCGCGCTGACGGAGCCGTGCGAGGTCACGCTGTACACCGACTCAAAATACGTCTCCGACGCTATAAACAAGCGCTGGCTCGATTCGTGGGTACGGCAAAACTGGCGCAAAAAGGACGGCGAGGTAAAAAACCCGGACCTGTGGCAATCGCTGCTCCCGCTTCTTTCGCGGCATAAGGTGAGCTTCGTCTGGGTAAAGGGCCACGCGGAAAACGAGCACAACAACCGCTGCGACGAATTGGCGGTGGAATACAGACTGCGGTTCGGCTGAAGCTGAAGAATAGGGGGCGTGTCGGTGAATATACCCGGATATAAAAAGCGCTTTAGCGTGGAGTTTTACAATACGGATTTTCGGAGCGAGCTGAAGCTGAGCGCTCTGTTCGGGATGCTTCAGGAGACCGCGGGGCCGGCGTCCGAGGCGCTCGGCTTCGGCTTTCGCCGTATGCGAGAGAGCTTCAACGCCGCGTGGATACTCACGCGTATGCGCGCGGACGTCGCGCGCCCGGCGGCGTGGGGCGAGGAGATCGTCATCGAAACGTGGAACCGGAACCACAGCAGGACAATGTTCGAGCGCGACTTTATCGTGTGGAGCGCGGACGGCGAAAGGCTCGCGTCCGCCGTATCAAAATGGGTCGTGCTCGATATAGCTACGCGGGCTATGCTGTCGGCGGACGACTTCGGCTTTGGCGAAAAGGACATCGACATTCCGCGCGCGATCGACTGCAAGCTCGGCAGACTGCGCGCGCCGGACGCGCTGACGGACGTTTACCGGCGCGCGGTCGCATACAGCGACGTCGATGTGAACGGCCACGTCAACAACGCGCGGTACGTCGATTTCGCGATGGACAGTTTGCCGCTCGAATACCACGCGGAGAACATTGTCAAATCGATCGAGATCAGCTATGTGAGCGAGGCGCGCGCGGGCGAAACGCTGACGCTGCGAAGCGCCGCCGCCCCCGGCGTGACATATATCGAGGGGGTGAACGGCGGCGCCGTTGTTTTCCGCGCGCAGCTGACGAC
>JAISFB010000028.1 GCA_031263805.1 Oscillospiraceae bacterium | reverse complement strand
ATTTCTTAAAATAAAAATAAAATTAACTGTTGCATTTTGCTTTTAACAAGAGTAGAATGCGTTCTTATCAAAGGAAAAACGACAGAAAACGGCGGAGGCGCAGGCTATTGAATATCGTGATAGGGCTTCTTATCGGCGCAGCTGCGGGAACTGCGCAGCTCGTCCTGCTCGCGCTGTTCACGAAGCGCGTCACGCGCGGCGAGGGCAAGTTTATCGCCGCCGGGCTCGCGCAGTGGCTTTTGCCGTTCGCGGCGCTGACGGCGGTGGCGGTTTTTTACCGCGCCGCGTTGCTTTACGCGGGTATCGGCGCGGCGGCGGCTCTCATTCTCGGCGCCGTACTTAAGACTTTTCTCAAAGGGGGACGCTCCTGAATGCTTGATTTTATACTGGTCGTCGTATTCGCCGCGGCTTTTATCGCGTGCTTCTTCTGGCGGCGCGGCGCGGCGGCGCGCTATGCCTCCGACCCGTCGAAAAAAAATAAAAGACGGCGGTTGCTTGTGACGGCGGCGATGGTTTTTGAGACGTATATCATCGTCACGCGGCTGATACAGATACTGTTCGGCAAGCACGAGGCGGAGGATTTGTCGGCGTTTTCGCCGTGGGCGGAGCGGCGGGAGCTTTTCGGGCTGAGTATTTCCGAAACCGTGCTCTGGTCGTGGGCCATTATGGCGGCGCTTGTCGTTCTGGCGCTGATACTGCGGATATTCGTCCTGCGGCGCGTCTCAGAGCCGCCGAGCGGGGCGCAGAACGCGCTTGAAACGGTAGTCGGCGAGATAATGAAGTACGCCGGGTCGAACGTCCGCGGCGAGGGAGAGATGCTCGGCTCTTACGTTTTCACGGTGGCGGCGCTGCTCGTCGGCTGCGCGGTGCTCGAGCTTTTCGGGATACGCACGCCCTCGTCGGACGTCACGTTTACGTTCGGGCTGGGGATAAACACGTTCGTACTGATAAATATTTACGGGATAAAGAAAAAGGGCGTGCTGGGGCGGATAAAGTCCCTCGCGCAGCCGACGCCGATAGTTTTCCCCATCAAGCTCGTCACGGACATCGCCGTGCCGGTGTCGCTCGCGGCCCGGCTTTTCGGCAATATGCTCGGCGGAATGATCATTATGGATCTGCTTTATTCCGCGCTCGGCAACAACGCCGTGGGCGTAACAAGCGTCGTCGGGCTCTATTTTAATGTGTTTCATCCGCTTTTGCAGGCTTTTATATTCGCGACGCTGTCATTGACGTTTATCAAAGAAGCGGTTGAATAAATTTCTATTAAGGAAAGGATAAGGAACAATGGAACTGATGGCAATAGCTCTCTGCTTTCTCCCCTGCGCCGCGGCGGCGATTTCAATGGGTCTCGCGACCGGAAAGGCCGTGGACGCCGTGGCGCGCCAGCCGGAGGCGTCCGGCAAAATCAACTCCGTTATGCTGCTCGGTATGGCGCTGACGGAGGCGACGGCGATATACGGCTTCGTAACGGCTCTGCTTATGCTGTTTACAAAGGTATAGCGAGAAAGGAAGGGAAACAATAATATGGAAGGCTTGCAGCCTGTCGATGTGCTTATACACGCCGTCAGCGTGGTAGTGCTGTTCGTTTTACTCAGGCTGATCCTGTGGCGCCCGGTGACGCGGTATTTGGCGGCGCGGGCGGAGCGCGTAAAAGCCGAGCTCGACGACGCGGCGCGCATCAAGGCGGAGGCGGAGTCGATGAAGACCGAATACGAAAGCGGCATCGGCGATTTAGAGGAACGCGGGCGCGAGATCATGCGCGACAGCCAAATGCGCGCCGGGGAACAGGCGAAGGAGATAACGGACAACGCGAAAGCGCAGGCGGAAAAAATGCTCGCCGACGCGAAGGAGCGCATCGGCGCGGAGCGGCAGGACGCCGTGGCCTCCGCGCGGCGCGAGATCGCCCAGCTCGCGACCGAAATGGCCTCGCGCATACTGCGGCGCGAGGTGTCCGTTACCGACAACCTGTCCGCGGCGCAAGATTTTTTTGAAGAGAAGGCGCAATAATAATTATGGCAAAACCTATTCTGATCGTCGCCTCGCTTGAGGACACGGGCGGCATAGCCGCCGTCACCGAGGGCTTTCGCGAAAAGCTCGGCGAGGATCCGGATTTTGATATCGTCGAGGATAAAAAAATTACGGGCGGATTCATCGCCATAATAAACGGCAGAGTCTACGACGCGAGCTTTTCCTCGCGCCTGCACGAGCTGTCCGAATCGCTGACGAGCGACGGCGGGGAATCCGTATCGAGCTTTGAGGCCGTCGGGACGCTGCTGAAGCAGCGCGCGATGAAGGCCGCCGCGCCGCCGAGGGTGTATAATTACGGCGAGGTGGAAAGCTTCGCCGACGGGATAGCGCACATCTCCGGCCTGTCCGGCTGCCGCTACGGCGAGCTTTTGGATTTTGACGGCGGCGCTATCGGCTTAACGCTCGATCTGCGCATCGACGGCGTCGGCGCCGCTTTGCTTGACGGCGAGGTATCGACGTCGAGCGTCGTGCACCCCACGGGACGCGTCGCTGAGATCGGCGTGGGCACGGAGCTTTTGGGCAGGATAATTGACCCGCTCGGCAGGGCGCTTGACGGCAAACCGCTGAAAACGTCGCGCGCGCGCCCCGTGGAGGCCCGCGCTCCGACGATAACGCAGCGCGCGGCGGTGGATACGCCGCTTGAAACCGGAATTCTCGCTATCGACAGCATGATCCCCGTGGGCCGCGGCCAGCGCGAGCTCATAATCGGCGACAGGCAGACGGGAAAAACGTCCATAGCGCTTCAGACAATAATAAACCAGCGCGGCAAGGGCGTCATATGCGTTTACTGCGCTATCGGGCAAAAGGCGTCCACCGTTTCCGAAACGGCGCGAACGCTGCGCGACAGCGGGGCGATGGAGAACACGGTGATCGTGTCCGCGCCCGGCAGCGCGGAGGCCGCAATGCAATATATAGCGCCTTACGCCGCGTGCGCCGTGGCGGAGGAATTTATGTATTCGGGGCGCGACGTGCTCATCGTGTATGACGACTTGTCAAAGCACGCGGCGGCGTACAGGCAGATGTCGCTGCTGCTGCGCCGCCCGTCCGGGCGCGAGGCGTATCCGGGCGACGTGTTTTATCTGCACTCGCGTCTGCTCGAGCGGGCGGCGCGGCTGGCGCCGGAGCTCGGCGGCGGCACGCTGACCGCCCTGCCCATCGTCGAAACGATGGCGGGCGATATTTCGGCGTATATCCCGACGAATATCATTTCCATCACGGACGGGCAGATATATCTCGAAAGTGAGATGTTCAACGCCGGGCAGCGCCCCGCCGTGAACGTCGGCCTGTCGGTCTCCCGCGTCGGCAGGGCGGCGCAGCACAAGGCCATGCGGGCCGTGTCCGGCTCGCTGCGGCTTGAAGTGGCGCAGTACCGGGACATGGCGGTTTTCGCGCAGTTCGGCGCGGACGTCGATCCCGCGACGGCGTCGGCGCTGAGAAACGGAGAGCGCCTTATGGAGCTTCTGCGCCAGCCCGTGGAGCGCTTGCAAACGCTCTCGGAGCAGGTCTGCATACTGCTCGCGTCCGGCTCCGGCGTGTTCAAGGGCTACGAACGGCGCGAGGTAGACGAGGCGGAGGCGCGGCTGCTTAAATTCATCGGCGAAAACGCCGCGTATATCATGCAAAGCATAGATTCGACGGGCGAGCTCGCCGACTTCGACAAAACCGACCTGCGCCGCCATTTCGACCGCTTTCTCGTCGAAGAGGGCAAAGGATAATGCAAGGTATAATGCAAGGTATAATGGAGGGCAAGCTCTGATGGCGAGCGCGAATGAGATACGCCACCGCATATCGGCGGTGGAGCAGACGCGCAAGATAACGGGCGCGATGGAAATGGTTTCGTCCAACAGGATGCGGCGCGTTTCCAGCCACACGGAATACAACAGGCTGTATTTCGACCACATACGCCAGGCGATGCGTGAGATACTCGACTCAGCCGAGGGCATAACTCACCCGTATCTGACCGAGCGCCCCGAGGGCCGGCGCACATACATCGTGATAACCGGCGACAAGGGCCTGTGCGGGGCGTACAACGCCTCAGTCTTAGAGCTCGCCGACCAAAGGCTCGCCGAGTTCCCGGACGCCTCGCTCATCACGGTAGGCAACACCGCGGAGGAGCATTACCACAGGCGCGGGAGGATCCCCGACGTGTCTATGCTCGGAATAGTGCAGGACCCGACGATGAAGGCCGCGCGGCGGATGTCGCGGATGATAATGCAGCTTTACGACGACAATCTGACGGATGAGGTGCATATAGTGTTCACGGCGTTTTACGATACTCTGAAAAACCAGCCGTTCGAGTGCCGCATCCTGCCCCTCGTCGAGTCCGATTACCTTGACAGGACGGACGAGGCGCGCGAGGAGTTGATCTACAGCCCGTCGCCGCAGGCTGTTTTGAACGAGATCGTGCCTCAATACATTCTCGGCCTGCTGTTCGGCATAATGGTCCAGGCCTACGCGAGCGAGCATTATTCCCGAATGAACGCGATGCACTCGTCCACGCAAAACGCGGGCGATATGCTGAAAACCCTGACGACGCAATACAACATGGCGCGGCAGAGCGCCATTACAAACGAGCTTGCCGAGATAACGGGCGCGGCGGAGCTCCTAAAGGAGGGCGGCTGATATGGATGAGACAAAAGCGGAAACACAGGGCGCCGCGCAGGGGGCTGCGGTCGAGGCGCTGTCCGTCGGGACGCTAGAGCGCATTTCCGGCCCGGTGCTGGACGTGCGTTTCGCCGGCTCCGGCGCGGAGCCGAGGATAAACGATCTTTTGGTGACGGCCGACGGGCGGCATATGGAGGTCGCGGTGAACGTGTCCCCCGGCGTCGTGCGGTGCATCGCGCTTGACGCGACGGACGGGCTCGCCTGCGGCGTCCAGGTCCGCGCGCTCGGACACGGCATACGCGTGCCCGTCGGCACGGGCGTGCTCGGGCGCGTTGTGGACGTTCTGGGCCGGCCAATCGACAACGGCGGGGAGATCGACGCCGCCGAGATATGGGACATCCACAGAAGCGCTCCGCGCTTCATCGACTTGACGGAGCAGACCGAGTTTTTGGAGACGGGCATCAAGGTGATCGACCTGCTCACGCCCTACGCCAAGGGCGGCAAGATAGGGCTTTTGGGCGGCGCGGGCGTCGGCAAAACGACGCTTATAATGGAGCTCATTTACAACATCTCCGCGCAGCACGGCGGCTTTT
Organism: Oscillospiraceae bacterium; assembly: GCA_031263805.1. Classification (GTDB taxonomy): domain Bacteria; phylum Bacillota; class Clostridia; order Oscillospirales; family Oscillospiraceae; genus JAIRRO01. Next base: position 77 of record JAISFB010000028.1, on the reverse strand, counting down.
CCGTGTTCGCGGGCGTCGGCGAGCGCTCACGCGAGGGCACGGAGCTCATCGCCGATATGCGCGCGTCCGGCGCGATC
>JAISFB010000165.1 GCA_031263805.1 Oscillospiraceae bacterium | reverse complement strand
CGAAGTCCAAAAGGAGAGACGCCAGACCAATTACCCTCCTATTATGGCTTAAACAACCGGCACGGATACACCGCGATTGGCTACCGCGTCGTTTCCGTAATCTTATTGTAGCAAAGGAGTGTTAAGGGGAAACCTTAGCCTGACTAAAACAGTTGTAGGCATGAACGAATAGCGTAAGGACAGCAAGCAGTGTTTCAAGTCTCCGATATTTCACCTGAAAATCCGCCACTTGTCCACTCCCACGATCCGTAACTTATTGACGGCGCTCTATCCGCGTGGTACACTGACCTCCGAAATCAAAACAAAGGAGCCGGTACCGCAATGTCAAAATCAAAAAAGTTCATATTCACCGCCTCCGTGGCGTTTGCGGTGTTGCTGTCCGCCGCGCTGGCGTCGTGTGTGCCTGACCCCGGAGTGTCCGCGGACACTCCGGTCAATACGCCGCCCGTGTACACACCGAGGCGCGACATTGAGGTCGTCCGAAACGGAGACCCGTCCGACTATTATGTTTTGACAGACGCGAAAGAGCAATTGGATTACGACGCCGGCGAGGGGTTACTGTCTCTGTATGTTTGGCGCATAGAATCATTTGACTTTTTGCGCGAGTTTGACGGGATAAGGCAAATATTAATCACGCAATGTTATATCCCGGAGGGCGTCAGAATCCCCAAATCGGACGCGTTGAACGGCGTCGTTGAACTGGATGTACATGATATTTACGGTGCGTCGGCGTTTGACCTGCTCGCGGACTGTCTGCCGCTCCCGAAACTCGATATGCTCACCGTCACGAGTGAAATTCCGAGCGATTTCGTGTTCCCGAAAATTGATTCGCTGACGGATATTCTCGTACAAAACGTAAACGCGCTTCAAGTTATCGCGGAAAACACACACATACCGGGGGCGCTGAACATCTCTTTCGGCAATGGGGAGTCTGCCGCCGAATGGCCGGACAACGCCGCCGGTATTGAAGATTTCGCGTCGATTCAATATCTCTCTCTGCCCGGTTGTATCAGCGATATTTCGGCGGTCGCCGGTTGTGCGGACCTGAAGATTTTGGAACTCGGCCAATTGCCGGAGATAGAATCGCTAAAGCCCCTGTACGGGTTGGAGAGGTTACAGGAGATCCGCATGGACAATGACGCCTACGACGCGCTTCCGGAGGACGAGCGCAAGCATTTTTCTCCGGCGAACAACGCCGACGCCGACGCGGTGCACGTCTATCTTTTGCCTTTGGATGAATTCCCCTATTCTAACCGGGAATTCATCTCATTGAACGGCGAGACGATCGACTCGTTCGACTTTCTGGCGGAGTACCCGAACCTCAAACGCTTGGACATCTACAACTGCGACATCGCGGACGGACTGATACTGCCGAAAATTGAGACACTCACCCATTTGGAGGTAGTTGACAGAAACGCGATCGAGCTTATCAGGGACAACACACAGCTGTCGGGGATGCTCTCCATCGACACCGGCATTTACGATCCGGTGATATCGGAAAAACCCGGATATGCCCCACTGACAAATTTGGACGGGTTAGAGACATTCCGTTCGCTTGAGTCCCTGAGGGTGACAGATCCCGTGACAGACCTCTCCGCGCTCACCGGCTGCGTAAATTTGCGGAGTCTGTCCGTTGTCAACAGCACGTCAATAGACACGCTGAAGCCGCTGTATGGGCTGGAACGGTTGCGTAGGCTGTATATCAGCTTCGAAGCGCTCCACGCGCTGCCGCAGGAGGAACAGGAGCGGTTCAATGTCAATAACAGAAAAAAACCATATTTAGTGCACATAGAATGGCGCGATTAGAGGTCTGTGTACCGCATCCGGATTCAATCACCGGAGCGCTGTTGGACGACTATTTTCAAGCCATAACTTATTGACAGCGCTCTATCCGCGTGGTAAACTGACCTCCGAAATCAAAACAAATCGGAGGTACGGATATGAAGGCCGGACACTCAGACACCTACGTTTCGCCGCTGTCGTCCCGATACGCCTCGCGCGAGATGCTTTATTTATTCTCGGCGGATAAGAAGTTTTCGACCTGGCGGCGGCTTTGGGTCGCGCTCGCTCGCGCCGAAAAAACGCTCGGACTCGGCATCACGGACGCGCAGCTCGCCGAGATGGTGGCTCACATCGAGGACATCGACTACGGCTACGCCGCTGAAATGGAGAAAAAGCTGCGCCACGACGTTATGGCGCACGTGCACGCGTTCGGCAAGGCCGCGCCGTCCGCCATGCCGATAATACACCTCGGCGCGACAAGCTGCTACGTCGGCGACAATACGGATATCATCATCACGCGCGAGGCGCTCCGGCTTGTCCGGGAAAAGCTTCTGCGCGCCGTCGCCGCGCTCGCGGATTTCGCCGAAAAATATAAATCGACGCCGGCGCTCGGCTTTACGCATTTTCAGCCGGCGCAGCTCGTTACCGTCGGCAAGCGCGCTTGCTTGTGGATAAACGAGCTTATGCTCGACCTCGGCGAGCTCACGCACAGGCTCGATTCTCTGCGCCTGCTCGGCTCCAAGGGAACGACCGGCACTCAGGCGAGCTTTATGGAGCTTTTCGGCGGGGATCACGAAAAGGTAAAGCGTCTGGAAACGCTCATCGCGGAGGAAATGGGCTTTGATGCCGTAACGCCCGTCTCCGGGCAGACATATTCCCGGAAAGAGGATTATTTCACGCTCGCGGCGCTGTCGGGCGTAGCGCAGTCGGCGGCGAAATTCGCGACGGATATGCGCCTGCTGTCCCATCTGAAGGAGTGCGAGGAGCCGTTTGAAACGAATCAAATAGGCTCGTCCGCTATGCCGTATAAGCGCAACCCGATGCGGTGCGAGCGCATATGCGCCTTGGCGCGGTACGTGATCTCCGACGCCGCAAACGCCGCACAAACGGCCTCGGCGCAGTGGTTCGAGCGCACGCTCGACGACTCCGCAAACAAACGCATTTCCGTACCGGAGGCGTTTTTGGCCGTTGACGCTATACTCAACATCTATATAAACGTCGCGTCCGGCATTCGCGTCTATCCCAAGGTGATAGAGCGGCATATAAATGACGAGCTGCCGTTTATGGCGACGGAAAATATTATGATGAAGGCCGTAAAGCTCGGCGGGGACCGTCAGGCGCTGCACGAAGCGATAAGAGTCCATTCGGTGGCCGCCGGCGCCGCCGTAAAAGAGCGCGGGGAAGCCAACGACCTGCCCGCGCGCATCGCCGCCGACCCGCTGTTCAACATCACCGAGGCGGAGCTGCGCGCGGAGCTTGACGCTGCGAAATATATAGGCCGCGCGCCGGAGCAGGTGACAGAATATCTGCGCGACGTCGTCCGCCCCGCTCTCGCCCTGTACGGCATAACGGGCTCTGGAGACGTATCGGAGATAGAGGTTTAGATAGTATACTAAAGTTATTGAAGAATATATAAGGAGGCCGACGCGATGAAAAAAACGTCCGTGAAAATAAGAAAACGCATCATAGGCGCCGCGCTTGCCGCCGCCGCGCTTTTGTCCGCGTTCGTTTTCGACGCGAGCGCTTCGCAAATCGTCTGCTTTACCGGCGTGAACGACACGCTTCTGCCGCTGCGCGAGGCGACGATGCCCGCGTATTTCGGGACGACGCTTTACGTGCCGTCGAACGTGTTTTCGCTCGCGGGGCTCACGATTTCGCTTTCCTCCGCGAGGGGAAATCTTTACGCCTACCGGGGCAAGCTCCGGCTCAATTTCTTTATCGAGCTCGGCGCGGTCTCCGATCAGGACGGCATCGTTTATGAAGATGTTTCCGTGCAGAGGCTGGGCGGGCTCTATTTTCTCCCGCTGGAATTCGTTTGCGACTATTTCAAACTGACGTACAGCATCATACCGAGCGACCCGGCGTCCATCCTGCGCGTCAAATCCTCCGACGCCGTGTATAACGACAAAACCTTCGCCGGACATTTCAAAGACCGTATGGACGCGTATTACAGCGAATATCTCGCCGCGAAAGCGGCAGCCGCCGCGCGTCCGACTGTCGCCCCGATACCCGGCTCGCCCACGTCGCCGCCAACGCCGACATACGAGGGCTCCACAGTGTATTTCAGCTTTTACGGCGTTTCGGACGAATACACGCCTCGGTTGCTCGACACGCTGAAGCTCGCCTCCGTAAACGCCAGCTTCTTCATTTCCGCCGACGAGCTCATGGCCTCGCCGGCCCTCGCGCGGCGCATATACGGCGAGGGGCACGCGGTCGGCGTCCTGCTGAGCTCCGCCGACGCCGACGAATACGCGCGCGCCGGGTCCCGGCTTTTCGAGGCGGCGAAAATAAAAACCACGCTCATATCGTCTCCGCCGGAAATTGCCGCTGACGCGCAAAATCTCGCAGCAGAGCTCGGGCTTATTTACCGGTCGGCGAGCGTGTACGCCGACGGCATCACGCCGTCCGGCGTTATCTCGCTGTTGCCGGAGGCTCGGAATTCCGTCACTGATGTAAGATTCCGGTGCGACGAAAACGCGCTGAATACGCTGCCCGCGGCGCTGTCGTTGTTTGGCGGGCTCGGTTTTTCTATAGATGCCATAACGGAAACAGCGATGCAAATTTAATCCGGCATAGCCGGATTAAATTGTGTTTTATTTAACGTGCCTGCGGGCACGGGGCACGTAGCAGTCGCTGCGACGTGAATGACACCCCCCCGTCGCGGCGACCGCCGCG
>JAISFB010000139.1 GCA_031263805.1 Oscillospiraceae bacterium | reverse complement strand
TTTTCATTGGAATTTTCCTTTCTCGGCAATTTTTTTCAGTCTACCGCACGGAGAGGCGTTTGTCAAGAGGCTTGGAACTGCGCGGCGCCCCGTAAAAAAACACTCGCAAAATATTTTCTTGACAATCAGGAACAATATATTGTACAATATATTGTTCCTAATAATATATTGAAGGCGGTGCTTTTTATGCTGGCGGTGAATTATTCCAATATCCGTAACAACTTAAAAAACTATTGTGACAAGGTAACGGACGAGTACGAAACCGTTGTTGTTACAAGAAAAAACGAAAAAAATGTTGTTTTACTGAGCCTTGTTGAATACAACGCTCTGACAAAGGCCGCGAGAAATGCGGAGTATTTGAATATGCTCGATCGGGCAATGGAGCAAATTGCCCGTGGAGAGGGGAAGCTCCACGAGCTCATTGAGGCGGACGATGAATAAGATTTGGGCCGACAAAGCCCGGGATGACTATCTATCGTGGCAAACCGAGGATAAAAAAACATTGAAACGCGTCAACGGACTTATAAAGGATATAGAAAGAAATGGCCTGTCATCCGGTATAGGAAAACCGGAACCGCTGAAGCACCGCAAGGCCTGGAGCAGAAAAATAGACGATATGAACAGATTGATTTATAATTTCGACGAAAAGAAAAACCTATTGATTTTTTCGTGCAAGGGACACTATGAAGAGTAGCGCTTATGCCAAAATAAGCCATAACCGACGAGCCGCTCGACGCGGAATTTGATGAGATATTGAACCAACGCGTCAATTTTATATAGATTTAACTAAGCTCTTTTTTCATAATTACGGCGTCCTCGTCCGGGCTGTCGTAGTATCCGCGGCGGCGGCCGACCTTTCGGAAGCCGTGCTTTGCGTAGAGCGCTATCGCCGCAAAGTTTGACGCGCGGGCTTCGAGGAATATCTGTTCCGCGCCGTTTTCGCGCGCGTTTTTTATTGCCGCCGCGAGCAGCGCGGAGCCGACCCCGCGCCGCCGCGAGTCCGCGCGCGCCGCGATATTTATAAGCTCCGCTTCCCCGCACAGCCTTCGCAGGATGGCGTAGCCCAAAATTTCGTCGCCGGTTTCCGCGCTTCGGGCGACGGCGAAATACGAGTCGTCGCCGTATATCTCGCGCAGCAGCTGGCCGTGCGTCCACGGGCGGGAAAACGCCTCGCGCTCTATCGCCAAAAGCTCGTCTATCGCCGCGTCATCGGCAGGGGAAACCGCTATATTTATCACTTACAGTCCGCCCAGCTTTGACCGACGCTCACGAGCGCCGTCAGCGGGACGGATAAGCTCGCGGCGCGCTCCATTTCCTCGCGCAGCAGCTCGGCGGTGCGCGGCGCGTCCTTTTCCGGCGCTTCCGCTATCAATTCGTCGTGAACTTGCAGGATGAGCTTTGACGCGCCACCCTCTGAGAGCAGCCGCGCGTGTGTCTTTACCATCGCGATTTTTATGATATCCGCCGCCGCGCCCTGTATCGGCGTGTTCAGCGCGACGCGCTCTCCGAAGGCGCGCGTGTTGCGGTCGTGGGAAACGAGCTCGGGAATATACCGGCGGCGACCGAACAGCGTTGAAACGTAGCCGTCGCGCTTCGCCCGCTCCACGATGTCGGTCATATACGCGCGCACGCCGGAGAATCGCTCTAAATAACTGTCGATATATTCCTTCGCCTCGGCTATCGTGACGCCTACATCCTTCGACAGGGAAAAGGCCGAGATGCCGTACACAATGCCGAAGTTTACCGCCTTAGCCCGGCTTCTCAGCAGCGGAGTTACCTCCGACAGACCGACGCCGAATACTTTTGCGGCCGTTACGGCGTGGATGTCCTCCCCGGTGCGGAACGCCTCCGTCATAGCGGAATCCCCGGCGATATGCGCGAGCAGGCGCAGCTCTATCTGTGAATAGTCCGCATCGACGAGCAGCTTGCCCGGCGGAGCTATGAACATCCGCCTCAGCTCCGCGCCGAGCTCGCGCCGCACGGGGATGTTTTGCAGATTCGGCTCCGTCGAGGAAAGCCGCCCGGTCGCCGTCGCCGTCATCTGAAAGCTTGTGTGTATGCGTCCGTCGGGCGCTATGACCTTTATAAGCCCGTCGGCATACGTTGCCTTGAGCTTTGTCAGCTCCCGGTATTGCTTCACCGCGCCGATTACGGGATGCTTATCCTCAAGCTGATCGAGCACCTCCGCCGCCGTGGAATAACCCGTTTTCGTCTTTTTCGGCGCGTACAGACCCAGTCGGTCAAAAAGCACCTCGCCGAGCTGCTTTGGGGAGGCGATATTGAAAACCGAGCCCGCGAGCTCGTATACGCGCCCCTGCGCCCTGTCAAGCCTCGCGGCGAGCATTTCGCCGTACTCCCGCAGCGCTTCGCGGTCTACAAGGACGCCTTCGGCCTCCATATCCGCCAGCACACGGCAAAGCGGCAGCTCCACATCGTAATAGAGCTTTTCCATACCGTCCTCGCGCAGCCGTTCCGACAGCGCGATATAAAGCCGCGCCGCGTCGCCGTCCCGCCAGCCGCGCCCGAGATAGCGGCGGGAGAGCGTTTCTCCGTCAAAGCGCCTGTCGGTCGGTGAAACGAGATACGCCGCGAGAGGTATATCGAAAATATATTCAGCCTCGCCGTTCTCGCGCAGCAGTTCTTTTGATCCGAAAACTATTTTTGACGCGTCAACGCCATCCGGCAATTCGGGCTCGGCGAGCTCGTCCTCGGCTTCACCCTCGTTCACGGCGGCGGACGAGCCGGGGGCGAGCTCCATTTTTTCTATCAGCTTGCGGAAGCCGAGGCGCGAGAAAAGCTCGTACAGCCGCGCGCCGTCCGGGGGACGCACGGACAGCGACTCAAAATCGAGCGCAACGGGCGCGTCGCGGCGTATCGTCGCGAGAGTTTTGGATAAAAACGCGCTCTCCTTCCCGTTTTCGAGCTTAGCCCTCAGCGCGTCCTTTATATCCGCCGTATCGAGCTGTGCGTAAAGCTTTTCGATATGGCCGAAGCTTCGGACCAGATCGAGCGCCGTTTTTTCCCCGACGCCGTAAACGCCGGGGATGTTGTCCGAGGGATCGCCCATCAAGGCTTTCAGGTCAACGAGTTTTATCGGCTCAAAGCCGTATTCGGCGAAAAACACATCCGGGGTGTAGTCCGTAGTCTCCGTATTTCCGCCCTTCGTTTTGACAAGAAGTACGCGCGTGGACGGCGAAATGAGCTGTAAGCTGTCGCGGTCCCCGGTGACAAGCACGCTGTTCCAGCCGCGCTCCGACGCTTCGCGCGACGCCGTGCCCAGAATATCGTCAGCCTCCCAGCCGGGGGCGCTGACGCGCGCTAAGCTCATAGCGTCGAGCGTTTCCTCTATAAGCGGCCACTGGGCCGAGAGCGCGTCCGGCATAGCCTGGCGCGTGGCCTTGTACGCCTCGCTCATATCGTGCCGGAACGTCGGCGCCGCGGTGTCGAACGCGACGAGCAGCGCGTCCGGCTTTTCGTCCTCGATAAGCTTTTGCAGTATGCGGATAAATCCGTACACCGCGTTTGTCGGAGTCCCGTCCGGCGCGTTCAGCGGCTTTACGCCGTAAAACGCGCGGTAGACAATGCTGTTTCCGTCAATGACCATAAATTTCGCTTGCAATTTCACTCGAACAGTCCGCCTTTCAGTCAGCCGTAATGCGGGTATTATACTACGTTTAAG
>JAISFB010000096.1 GCA_031263805.1 Oscillospiraceae bacterium | reverse complement strand
AAGCGTTTTGATATGGCGAGGCGCCCGACTCCGCAGCGTCGGTATTTAACGCCCGTGACGTGGGCGCTGAGCTTTCCCGTGAAGTGGATGAAAAGCTCTAAGATCGTAAAGACCGATATGGACGGCGTAAAGCCGCCGTATCTCCTGCTGTGCAACCACAACGCGTTCATCGACTTTATGATAATGACGGCGGCCATCTTCCCGCGCCGCGCGAGCTACGTCGTCGCGATCGACGGCTTTATCGGCATAGAATGGCTGCTGAGAAACGTCGGTGGTATCGGTATCCGCAAATTCACAAGCTCCGTGCAGCTCGTGAAAAATATGATGCACGCCAAGGAGAATGGCCAAATCATCGCGCTGTTCCCGGAGGCGCGCTATTCGCTGTGCGGCACGAACGCCGTTCTGCCGGACTCGATAGGCAAATTCATGCGGCTGCTCGACGTCCCCGTCGTGACACTCATAATGCACGGGCACCACATAGCAAATCCTTTCTGGGGCAAAAAGCGTCACGTGCGCGACCTGCGCGCGGAAATGCGCCCGCTTTTCACGCGCGCGCAGACGCAGACGCTGTCCGTCGGAGAGCTAAACACGCGCGTGCGCGAAGCCTTTGTATACGACGACTTCAAATGGCAGCGCGAGAACGGCGTCGAGATAAAGAGCCGTGACAGGGCGGCGGGGCTGCACAAGGTCCTTTATCAATGCCCGAGCTGCGGGACGGAATACCGTATGGGCTCCGCGCGCGACGAGCTTTGGTGCGAAGAGTGCGGCAAGCGCTGGCGTATGACGGCGCTCGGCGCCCTGCGCGCCGAAAACGGCGAAACGGAGTTCCCGCACATACCCGACTGGTACGAGTGGGAACGAGAAAACGTCCGGCGCGAGGTCGCGGACGGTACATACTCGCTGGAGGTCACGGCGCAAGTGGATTCGCTGCCGAACGCGCGCGGCTTCATAGACCTCGGCCATGCCGTGCTCGCGCACAATATGGACGGCTTCACGCTGCGCGGGACGTATGACGGCGAGCCGTACACCGAGCGCTGGAAGCCGCTTTCGACATACTCCTGCCACATAGAATACAACTACAAAAAGCACGGCCGCGACTGCGTAGACCTGAACACACTCAACGACACGCTGTACATATACCCCGAGGGCCGGAATGTCTCGGTGACCAAAATATCCCTCGCAACTGAGGAACTATATAATCAGGCGGCGCAGCGGCTTGCCGACGAAAAAACCGCGGCAAAGGCCGCCGGTGGGTGATTGAATGTGCGTGCGCGCACGGGGAACGCGCGTGCGCGCGACGTCGCGGCGGTAGCCGCGTGCCCCGCGCCGACGCGCATTTTAAATCAAACACAACGGGCGCAGCCCGTTTGTCGCGCGCACGCGCGCTATATCAAACACAAATAACAAAAGAGGTCAACAATGTTAGAAAATATCCTCGTGATCGTCCTATTGCTCGCGGTCAGCGCGGGCGCGGCGGCGAATCTGGCGGTTTCCCTGAAAAACAAGCGCGCAAACGCCCCGGAGCTCGAAAAGCTCGCGTCCGAAGCGGCGCGCGAAGCGTCCGAGCTCATCCGGCTCGGGGACGAGATAAAACGTCTCGACACGCTGCTCCGCGAGGAATTCGCGCGAAACCGCGCGGAGCGGCAGGAATCGGACAGAGCGAGCCGCGAAGAGCTCTCCGGCGCGCTGAAGGTCAACCGGGACGAGTTGTCCGGCGCGCTGAAGGAAACGCGCGATACGGTAGAAACGCGCCTGCGGCGCATACAAGAAGACAACGCCAAGCAGCTTGAGGAAATGCGCAAAACAGTGGACGAAAAGCTGCGCGAATCAGTCGAAAAGCGTTTCGACGAGTCGTTTAAGCTCATAAGCGACCGGCTGGAGCAGGTCCACCGCGGGCTCGGCGAGATGCAGTCTCTCGCCTCCGGCGTCGGCGACCTGAAAAAGGTTCTCACGAATGTCAAAACGCGCGGAAGCCTCGGCGAAATTCAGCTCGGCGCGATATTCGAGCAGATATTGTCTCCCGAACAGTACGAACGCAACGCCGCCGTGAAGCAGGGCAGCCAGGAGCGCGTGGAATACGCCGTGCGCCTTCCGGGCGGCGACGGCGGCCCCGTGCTGCTGCCCGTGGACTCCAAGTTCCCCATCGAGGACTATCAGCGCCTCATCGATGCCTACGACCAAAACGCCGACGTCGAAACGGCGTCCCGCCAATTTGAGACCGCCGTCAAAAAGAACGCGAAGGAAATACGCGGCAAGTATATAAATCCCCCCGTGACAACGGATTTCGCGATAATGTTTGTCCCGACGGAGGGCCTTTACGCCGAAATTCTGCGCCGCCCCGGCCTGTTCGAGCTTTTGCAGAGGGATTACCGGATCACGGTCGTCGGCCCGGCGAACACGGCGGCGTTTTTGAGCAGCTTGCAAATGGGCTTCCGCACGCTCGCCATCGAAAAACGGTCAAGCGAGGTCTGGGAGCTGCTCGGCGCCGTTAAAACAGAATTCGGGAAATTCGGCGGCGTGCTCGACGGCATAAAAAACAAGATAAACGCCGCGGCGAACGAGCTCGACCGCGTCGGCGTCCGCTCCCGCGCGATAGAGCGCCGTCTCCGCGGCGTAGAAGAAATCGAGCCCGGGCGCGCCGACGCGCTTCTTGCGCCGGGCGCGGTACAAGAGGACGGTTGACCGCACTTGCGTGCGTGCGCTTCGCGCTTATTTTAATACGCTTTTATGCGCCTGTGCGGCGCTTCAGCTTTTCGATTATCGCCAAAAAGCGCGGGTCGTCGCGAAACGGTGTGAACGCGCTTGTCGCGCCCTTCGGAATGTCGTTGGCGTAGTTCAAAATTCCGAGCAGCGATT
>JAISFB010000014.1 GCA_031263805.1 Oscillospiraceae bacterium | reverse complement strand
ATAAAAAATCATTTCAACTTTGAGTTCTTCGGCGGCAACGCGGCGGAAACGGAAAAGCGCACGAAGGTAAAGGCCCGCGTTATGGCGAACGCGCTCGGCGAGCTTATCGCCGATTCCTCCTCCGTTTTCATAATGGGGCACAAGAACGCGGACTTTGACGCCGTGGGCGCCGCCGCCGGAGTGCGCCGCATAGCCTCGTCGAAGGGCGTTCCCGCCTACATCGTCATAGACCCCGAGAACACGATGTCGCGCCAGCTCATCGACCACCTGAAAACCTCGGACGATTACGCGGACGCGTTTATCACGGTCTCCGACGCGATGATAAAATCGGACAGCCGCAGCCTGCTTGTCGTCGTGGACACGTCGCGCCCCGAAGAGACGGAATCACAGGACTTGCTGCTTTCGCTCACGCGCGTGGCCGTTATAGACCATCACCGCCGCGCCGCGACGTATATCGACAACGCGACCGTCAACTTCAACGAGCCCTACGCATCCTCCGCGTGCGAGCTCGTCACGGAGCTTTTGCAGTATATAGTGGACCAACGGACGATCCTGCGCGTGGAGGCCGACGCGCTGCTCACCGGCATCGTGCTCGACACAAAGACGTTCGCGATCCACACGGGCAGCCGCACGTTTGACGCCGCGGCGTTCCTGCGCCGCCTCGGGGCGGACACCGTGGACGTCAAAATGCTGATGCAGTCGGACTTTTCGACAGCTATGGCGCGGTATGAGATCATCCGCGGCGCCAATATATACCGCGACGGGGTGGCGGTCGCCTCGTCCGCCTCCGCCGCCTCGCGCGTTATCATAGCGCAGTCGGCGGACGAGCTGCTGAATATCGCGGGAGTATCGGCGTCGTTTGTACTCGCTCCGAACGACGGCGGGATATTCATATCAGGCCGCAGCATCGGGCACGTGAACGTCCAGCTGATACTCGAAAAGCTCGGCGGCGGCGGAAATCAGTCCATAGCCGGCGGACGTATGGACGGAGTCGGCGCCGACGGAGCTCTCGCCGCCCTGCACGCCGCCATCGACGGATATTTGGCGGAGCATCCTCAATAGCCGCCGCCGGCGCGAAGCAAAATAACGCGAAGCCAAAAGACGCAAATCCAGAATAAAAGGAAGGAACAGAACGGTTTATGAAAGTAATTTTACAGCAGGACGTGCGCGACCACGGCAAAAAAGGCCAGCTTGTCGAAGTCTCCGACGGCTACGCGCGAAACTTCCTCATCCCCCGCAAGCTCGCGACCGCCGCGACGAACGACAACCTGAACGCTATGCGTCAGCAAGAGGAATCCCGCAAACGAAAAGCGGAGCGCGAGCGCGCCGAGGCGCTGGAGACGGCCGCCGGGCTTGAAGAGCTTATCGTCAGGGTCACGGCGAAGGCGGGCGCCGCGGGGCGGCTTTTCGGCTCCGTCACAAGCGCGGAAATTTCCGATGCGCTCTTAAAGCAGCACGGCGTTACTGTCGAAAAGAACAAGCTTGTTTTGGACGAGAATATCAAAAGTTTTGGGTCCTACGCCGTAAAATGCAAGCTCGGGCACGAGGTTTCTGGCGTTATAAACGTAATTGTGACGGAGGGGTGATACCCGTATGGCGGCGGATGATATTTTAACAAGGCAGGCCCCGCACAGTCCGGAGGCCGAACGGGCCGTGCTCGGCTCCTTACTTATAGACGCGCGATGCGCCCCCGGCGTCGTCGGCGTATTAAAGTCGTCCGATTTTTACTCGCCGCTAAACCGCGCGATTTACGACACGATATATTCGATGTTCAGCTATTCCAAGACGATAGACCCCGTGACGGTGCTCGACAATATGAAAACCGGCGGGGTGTGGACCGACAGCGCGCCAACTTACGTCTTAGAGCTGATGAATCTGACGCCCACGTCGGCGAACGTGCTGGAATACGCCGCCATCGTGCGCGATATGTCGCTTATGCGCTCGATTGCCGACGCCGGCTCCGCAATTACGGAAATGGCCGTCTCCGGCGAGGGCGGCGCTGAGAACGTTCTCGACGCCGCCGAAAAAAAGGTCTACGCGCTGCGTCAGGACCGAACGACGTCCGGGCTCGAGCCCATAGGCAAAATACTCGCCGGAGTCTACGAGCAGATTTCTTACGCGGCGTTGAACGGCTCGGGACTGCCGGGCGTATCCTCCGGGTTTTCCGACCTCGACAGCCGTATGATGGGCCTCAACAACTCCGATCTCATCATAATCGCCTCCCGCCCCGGTATGGGAAAGACGAGCATCGCGCTGAATATCGCGCTGCACGCCGCGCGCGAATCGAAAAAGGCCGTCGCCTTTTTCTCTCTCGAAATGTCGCGGGAGCAGCTTGCGCTGAGGCTGCTGTCCTCCGAAAGCCGTATCGACGGCAAGAAGCTACAGACGGGGCGCGTCTCGTCCGAGGAATGGAAGCGGCTCGCCGAGGCCGCGTCGAGCATATCCAAAACGGAAATTCTGATCGACGATAACGCGTCCCTTTCCGTCGCGGATATGAACGCTCAGTGCCGGCGCGTGCGAAATCTCGGGCTCGTCGTCATCGACTATCTTCAGCTTATGCAGTCGGCCTCCAACTCCTCAAAGCGCTCGTATGAAAACCGCGTGCAGGTCGTGTCCGACATTTCGCGTATGATGAAAATCATGGCGAAGGAGCTGAACGTCCCCGTGCTCTGCGGCTGCCAGCTCTCCCGCGCGAACGAGGCGCGCGCCAACAAGCGCCCGATGCTTTCCGACCTGCGTGAATCCGGCTCCATCGAGCAGGACGCGGATATCGTCCTCGGGCTTTACCGCGACGATTACTACGATAAAAACACCGTAAACCCGAATATCGCCGAATGTATCATTTTGAAAAACAGGCGCGGCGAAACCGGCTCCGTCGATCTGCTGTTCCAGCCCGAGTTTACGACCTACACCTCGCTCGACCGCCGTCACGAGGACGGATACGGTGAAGAATAATATGTTGCAAAAAATAATTTTGTTTGCAGACGGACATAGTATGCTGCCGCGCGGGGCCGTCGTCACCGCCGCCGTCTCGGGCGGCGCGGATTCCGTCGCGCTGCTGACGGCGCTCTGTGAGCTCGCGCCGTCGCGGGAGCTTACGCTGCACGCCGCGCACTTCGACCACCGCCTGCGCGGGGCGGAATCCGACGGCGACCGCGAATTCGTCAAAAGCCTCTGCGAATGTCTTAAAATCCCCTGTCACGTCGGCTCGGGCGACGCCCGCGCGCTCTCGCGCGAGCGCGGACGCGGGATAGAGGACGCGGCGCGGGAGCTCCGCTACAATTTCTTCGGCGAATTATCGGAACGCTTATCCTCGCGCATCGCCGTCGCCCACACATCCGACGACAACGCCGAAACTATGCTGCTCAACCTCGCGCGGGGCTCCGGCGCCGCGGGGCTCGCCGGCATCCCGCCCGTCCGCGGGAATATAATACGGCCTATGCTGTCCGTAACGCGCGCGGAGGTCGAGGCGTTTTTAACGGAGCGCGGCGTCGCGCATATCGAGGATTCGTCCAATCTCGACGAAGCGTATTCGCGCAATCTCATCCGCCGCAGAGTCGTTCCCGTTCTGCGCGGGCTCAACCCGCGCTTCGCCGCGCGCGCGCTTGACGCGGCCGTACGGCTCCGCGAGGACGACGAGTATCTGACGTCGCTCGCGCGCGATTTTACGCAGTCGCGCTGCGTGGATGGAACGGCGCTCGTCGCGGAGCTCATGGCGCTGCCGCGGCCCGTCGCCTCGCGAGCCGTTATATCGCTCGCGGGGCGGAGCCTTTCGTCGGAGCGCGTGGACGCAATTTTTGCGCTGTGCGAAAGCTCCCGCGGTACGGCGTGGGCGTCCGTACCGGGCGGCTTCGTCACGCGGGTATACGATAGATTGATGTTCGGCGGCGATATTTCAACTGCCGGCACGTTTTCCGCCGTAGCTCCGCGTCTCGGGGAAACCGCTGTAATACCGGAGCTTTCGATGAAGGTTTCGCTGCTCGGCGCCTCCTGTCCTCCCGACATAAAAAGCTTATATAAAGAAACCGAAAAAATTAATAAAAGTTTTACGGTTTTCCTGTTCAAAAAAAGCGGCATATGTGGTAGAATTGTCGTCAGACCCCGGACGGAGGGCGATTTGCTTGAGCTTTTTGGCGGAAACATCACGAAAAGCCTGAAAAAACTCTTCATCGAAAAGAAAATCCCGGTTTTCCGGCGCGGGCTCATACCGGTCGTCGCGGACGCTCTCGGCCCGCTCGCAGTCTGCGGCATAGCGGCGGGCGCGCGCGCCGCGCCTCAGCCCGGCGACGATACCGTAGAAATCAAATTTGAAAGGCTTTCCGCATGAGTAAAGATATTATGAGTCAAGATACAGCGGACAAATATATAATGAACGGGGACCTGCTGGATATCTCCTACGGCGAGGGCGCGATACAAGAACGCGTCCGGCAGCTCGGCTGTGAGCTCGCCGCGGACTACGCCGGTAAAAACCCCGTTTTCATCGGCGTGCTCAACGGCGCGTTCATATTCCTCGCCGACCTCGTGCGGGCCTGCGAATTTCCGCTTGAGCTGCGGTTTTTGCGGGCGTCCTCCTACGGCTCCGCCGCCGTCACGTCCGGCGTCGTTAAGCTGTCCGACTCGGTAAGCTCTCTGCCGCTGACGGGGCGGCACGTGCTCATCGTCGAGGATATACTCGATTCCGGCGTCACGCTATCCCGCATACGCGAGCTGATACTCGCCGAGTCCCCCGCGTCGCTCAGGCTCTGCGCTTTTCTCGACAAGACCGCCAGCCGCCAAGTGCCTATCGAAGCCGATTACGTCGGCTTTTCCTGCGGGCCCTCGTTTTTCGTCGGCTACGGCCTCGATTACGCCGAGCGCTACAGGAATCTGCCGTACATCGGCGTTTTGAAGCCGGAAATATACGGCGGGACATAGCCGCCGTATCTACTATATTATTTTGTATTTATTTTAAGGAAGTGAGCTTTTGAAAAAGAAATCGTCGCGCGATATCGGAACAATTGCGTTGGTGCTGATAATACTGACGGCTGTTGTATATCTTTTCGCGGTGCGCGGGAGCTCCGCGACACCCGACGTCAGCTATTCTACCGTCAGGCGCCTGTTCATCGAGGATAAGGTAGAGTCCTTCGTCGTGAAGGATCGCACCCTGCGCATCGAGCTGAAGGAAAAGGACGCGGACCTCGGAAGCGACTATGTAACGCACGAGCTGTACAGTCTGGATATTTTCTATATGGACCTGCGGGAATATATCGACGGACTGCTCGCGGACGACAAGGCCTTCACCTATGACTACGATATGAGCTGGCAGTTACCCCAATGGGTCTCCATAATCCCGTATCTCGTGGCCATCGTGCTGTTCGTCGTCGTGTACAATGTTATGCTCAGCCGCACGGGAGTCGGCGGGGACAAGGGCGTTATGCGTTTCGGCAGGGCGCGCACGCGTCTCGCCGGGGATGAGAAAAAGAAGGTGACGTTCGCCGACGTCGCGGGCGCTGATGAGGAAAAAGAGGAGCTCCGCGAGATCGTGGACTTTCTCAAGGGCCCGCAAAAATACATCGCGCTCGGGGCGAGGATACCGAAAGGCGTATTGCTCGTGGGCCCTCCGGGCACCGGGAAAACGCTTATCGCGAAGGCCGTGGCGGGCGAGGCCGGGGTGCAGTTTCTATCGATTTCCGGGTCTGACTTCGTGGAGCTTTACGTCGGCGTGGGCGCATCACGCGTGCGCGATCTGTTCGACCAGGCAAAAAAGCTCGCCCCGGCGATCATATTCATCGACGAGATCGACGCCGTCGGGCGTCAGCGCGGCGCAGGCCTCGGCGGCGGGCACGACGAGCGCGAGCAGACGCTGAACCAGCTTTTAGTCGAAATGGACGGCTTCAACGCCAATGAGGGCGTCATCATAATCGCCGCGACGAACCGCTCCGATATTCTCGACAACGCCCTGCTGCGCCCCGGCCGCTTCGACCGCCAGGTCTACGTCGGCCTGCCGGATATCAAGGGCCGCGAGGAAATATTAAAGGTGCATTCGCGCGGGAAGGCTCTCGCGGAGGACGTTGACCTCGCGAATATCGCCAAGAGCACGACGGGCTTCACGGGCGCCGACCTCGAAAATCTGCTGAACGAATCGGCGCTTCTCGCCGCGCGCGGCGACCGCCGCGCGATAACGATGCCCGATATCGAGGCCGCGACGCTTAAAGTCATCGCCGGCCCCGAAAAGAAATCCCGCGTGGTCACGGAAAAGGATAGAAAGCTTACGGCGTATCACGAGGCCGGGCACGCCGTCGTATCGCACTTTCTGGATCACGTCGATCCCGTGCACCACATAACGATAATCCCGCGCGGTCAGGCGGGCGGGATGACCGTGTTCCGCCCCGAGGAGGACAAATCGCACCAGTCGCGCAGCGAGATGTTCGAGCGCATCGTCACCGGCCTCGGCGGGCGCGTCGCGGAGCAGATATTCCTGGACGATATTTCTACCGGCGCGTCAAGCGATATTCAAAGCGCCTCGGCGATCGCCCGCGCTATGGTAACAAAATACGGTATGAGCGACGAGCTGGGCCCTATCTCGTTCGACGATTCAAGCCACAGCGTATTCATTGGCCGCGACTTCTCCCAGACCAAAAGCTATTCCGAAAAAACAGCCGCGAAAATCGACGACGAGGTCAAGCGCATTTTCGACTCCGCCGTCGCCGAGTGCGGCAGGATACTTGAGGAGCACCGCGACATCGTAGTCGCCACGGCGGAATATCTGCTCGTCAACGAGACGATGGACGGCGAGCAGTTCAAAAAGCTCTGCCGCGACGGCTTCCTCATCCCCGAGAAACCCGCCGGGCGCGCCGCGCAA
>JAISFB010000152.1 GCA_031263805.1 Oscillospiraceae bacterium | reverse complement strand
ATCACTGTCGCGGGGACGCTGAAAGCCGCCGTGCTCCGCGTCTGCCCCGACGCCGAGGGACTGACCGGTTGCTCCCGCACGGACGCCGGAGTTCACGCGCTGCGCTACTGC
This sequence comes from Oscillospiraceae bacterium, assembly GCA_031263805.1. Classification (GTDB taxonomy): domain Bacteria; phylum Bacillota; class Clostridia; order Oscillospirales; family Oscillospiraceae; genus JAIRRO01. The sequence goes on along the minus strand of JAISFB010000152.1, from coordinate 7,119 downwards.
GCAAGCTTTAAAACCGCCTCCTCCGTCCCCATAGAGCGTCTGCCCCGCGCGATAAACACTTATCTTCCGCCCGACATCGCCGTCTCTGACGCCGCCGCCGCGCCGGACAGCTTTAACGCCATTTCGTCGTGCGAGAAAAAAGAATACGAGTATAAGATACAAAATTCGGCTCTGCGGGACCCGTTTTTGAGCGGCCGCGCGTATTTTTACCCCCGGGAGCTTGACATCGATAAAATGCGCCGTGCCGCCGAGGATTTTGTCGGCACGCGGGACTTTGCCGCCGTCAGAAGCGTCGGCACCGAGACAAAAACCACAATCAGAACCGTTCACCTGTGCGAGGTTGAGAAAAGCGGCGGCATCGTAACGATGCGCATATGCGCCGACGGGTTCTTGTACAACATGGCGCGCGCGATAGCCGGCACGCTGATTTACGTTTCGGAGGGCAAAATCGCGCCCGACGGCGTCCCGCGCCTGCTCATGTCGCGCGAGCGGAGTCTTGCCGGGCCGACGGCGCCGCCCGAAGGGCTGTACCTGTCAAAGATATGGTACGGCGGCGAAATAGGCGAGATGATGCGGAGGTGATAGATCCATGAGCCGAACTGTTATAATAACAGACACGCAATACCGCGCCGCCGCGGCTGTCGCGCGCGAGCTGGGCCGCGCCGGTTTCCGCGTCTTGGCGGCATATTCCGAGAGCGGCGTTCCCGTTTCCGCGCGGTCCCGATATGTTTCCGAGAGAATAAAGCTTGACGCCGACTCATACGCCGATTCGCTTCTCGCGCTGGCGGAACGCGAGGACGCAGTTATCTTCCCCGCCGGCGCGCGGACGACGGAAATAATGGCGGCGCGACACGCCGATTTCTCGCGATTCTCCCTTTTTCCGGACGCGGAAACGCTGCGCCGCGCGAACGACAAGCGCCGCGTCGCGGCTTCAGCGCGCTCGATTGAAATACGCGCTCCGCGCGAATATGATTTATCAGATTTAGGCAAGGATTTGACATATCCCGCCGTCGTGAAATACGTAAACGGCGAGGGACTTGGTCTTTCCGCCGAAAAGCGTTACGCCGTCGCGCGAAACCGTGCCGAGCTTGACGCCGCGATAAATAAAATGGTGCCGCACCCATGCTTCGTCAGCGAGTATATAGCCGGCGCGGGCTATGGCGTATCGGTGTTGATGGATAAAAATCATCGCGCCGTGCGCGTTTTTTGTCACGAAAGGCTGCGCGAATATCCGCTTACCGGCGGCCCAAGCGTAAAATGCCGCGCCGTATGGAATGAGAATATGGCGCGCGATGCCGTAAAGCTCCTGCGGGCCCTCAACTTCGAGGGCATCGCTATGGTAGAGTTCAAAGGGACGCCGGAGGACTACGCGCTTTTAGAAATCAACCCGCGCGTGTGGGGAAGTTACCCGCTCTCGTATCTCGCCGGCGCGGGATTTGCACGCGCTTTCGTCCGCGCGGCCCTGGGTGAAGCGCTTCCTGAACCGTCCTCCGCGGAATATAACACAGGCACCAAAATGCAATATTTCATCAGCGGCGCGCGCTGGGCCGCCGCCTCGGCGCGTGAATCAAAAAACCCGGCCCCATTCCTGCGATACGCCGCCGATGTTCTCGACCCGCGCGTCAAACACGGCCTTTGGAGCTTGCGGGACCCGCTGCCGGGGATATGTTACCTGTTGAAGATGGCGCGTTGCGGCGCGGAACCCCTCCGCCGCCGTTGGCGACACCTCCCCTCACAGGGGCATGCGTCATCATCCGTAGGGGGAGGTGTCCACACCGCCCCGTCGTTTCCCGACGCATCATCCCCAAATAGCGGGCGGGTGTGGACACCCGCCCCTACGGCGGGAAGGCAAGGGGAGGCGCCGCCGAAGGCGGCGGAGGGGTTTCCCCCGCGCGTTCCCCGTAGGGGCGAACCTATGTGTTCGCCCTGGTATGTTCGCATTGGTTCATTCGTTCGTCTGCATTTGCCAGGGCGGACACGCAGGTCCGCCCCTACGGTGGGGACGGGAGAGGAACCGCATCTGCGCCTAGACCTGCACACCCACTCCAATTACTCCCACGACGGAGTTTCCGCCCCCCGCGAAATAATCGCCGCCGCGCTTGCCTTGGGGCTCGATGGCGTCGCGATATGCGATCACAACATATTTCGGGCATACGAGGAGGCGAAAGTGCTTGCCCCCGAGGGGTTCATCGTCATCCCCGGCGTGGAATACTCCACGGATTGCGGCCACGTGCTTGCGCTTTTCGTCTCCGGAATGTATGATGTGAGGTATAGCGAGCGCGGTGTGTGTTCTTTATCCGAATTGCGCGCGGCAGCGGACGCGGACGGCGCGATTCTCATTGCCGCGCACCCGTTCAGACACCGTGATACGGCTCTGCCGGAGCTATTTGAGCTGACGGACGGCGTAGAGACGCTAAATTCACGCGACGACGCGCGTGAACCGCAAAACGAAGCCAAAGCCATAACCGCCGCCGAAAAACACGGCAAATTCATCACCGGCGGCAGCGACGCGCACATCCCGCGCGAGATCGGCGCCTGCTATACCATACTGCCGGACGGGCTCGAACGCGCCCCCGAAGCCGTCCGCGCCGCCCTGCTATCCGGGCTGACAACTGCCGGCGGCCCCGGCGGGCGTCTCATCGACCAAGCGACGGCCAAGCTCCGCCGAACCTCAATCAAAAGGCTGCCGAAAGATTTAGCGCGCCTCGTATATTTCATACTGAAAGGAATTTTGAGAAAATGGCACTGAATGTCCCCGGCTACACGCTGCTCAGAAAGGCAAACGGAGTGCTCAAGCACATCCGAAACGAGCGACGCGGCCTTATATTAACGCCCTCTCGCAGGATAGCCCGCGTCGCGCCGCCCGGCGAAAGAATTGTCGCGATGACCTTCGACGACGGCCCGACAAAAATGCCGCCATCGAGAGGGACAATCCCCGATAACGGGCGGGTGTGGACACCCGCCCCTACGCCAGAGGACGCTGCATCGCCCGTAGGGGGCGGTGTCCACACCGCCCCGCCGTCTCCATACACATCATCCCCGCCGTCTCCATACACATCATCCCCGCCGTCACCCGATTCATCAGGCGGAGCCGGCCTCACCGAGCATTTACTATCCGTCCTGAAAGAGTTCGGAGCGAGAGGGACGTTCGACGTTGTGGGCTCCACCGCGGAAAACTATCCCGACGCGGCGGGCGAGCCGGGAGGGCAATACGTCTTCGGGAAAAAATACGACCATTACGCCGCCTTCGGACTGGACGATATGGCCGGCGCCGAGGCCTGCCCGGATTTGATCCGCCGCATAGCGCGCGAAGGTCACGAGCTCACGAACCACACATTCCGCCACATAATCTACGGCAAATCCCGCGCGATGTATTCCAGCCGTGTAACGATGTCCGGTCTCGCCGAAGCCGTCGCCGACTTAAAGCGCCTGCACACCTTAATATATGAACTGACAAAAATCGAAATGCGCTTCACTCGCCCGCCGCATTATGTGGACAAAATGCCCGACGGCCACACGTCGTTTGACGCCTGCGAGGAAATGGATTACCATTATTTGTCAGCGAGCTTTGATGGCGGGGGATACTTGCCGAGCGCCGCGAGCTATACCGAGACCGTGGAGGCGATGGTCCGCCCGATGCGCGAGGCGCTGGAGGCCGACCCGTCCTGCCTCGCCGGGCAGATCATATTCCAAAAGGACGGCTATAATATGTCAAAGCACACGCCGATAGCCGACGCGCTGAAATTGCACTTAGAGCTGCTTGAAAAGTACGGCTACCGCGTCATAACCGTAAGCGAGCTTGTCGCCCGCTCGCCGTTCGAGGACGTGCGCCCCGCGCATGACTGCTTCGAGGCTGTCCGCGAGCTCGACAAGGCCGGTTTCATAACCGGATTCAGGAATAATAGATTCTATCCCGAGCGCGCGATGACAAGAGGGGAGCTAAACACGGTCATTGCGACGCCCGTGTTTAATTTAACGGGCGATGCGCGCCCGGGGAACGCGGGCGCGACGGGGGGGTCGGGTTCCGTGAAACGGCATCGCGCAATAAAAATCGACAAGAAAGACCAAGCGTCCGTGAGACAAATATCGGCTCGGGCGTCAGAAGTATTTGATAGAATTGAAGGGCAGCCGGCCTCAAATAAGCGCGGCGACGTCGCCGTGTGGCTGCACAAGCTCGCGGTGTTAAACGGCATTTGCTGACGCGGGAATTTGCCGACGCGCCGGTGTCACGTAAATTTTTTCGGATACGCCCGGATTTTTTCGCAGAAAAAAGGGAAAAGCGCCGCCGCTGCGTATTATATAAATATGGAAGATAAATTGGCATTGCCGCGCGTACTGCGCGAAGAGCTCGAACGGAATACGCTCTTACCGCTCGCCGCGTTCGCGGAGAGCTCGCGCGGGCGCGGGACGCCGGAAACGGAGTGTGACCTGCGGACGTGCTTTCAGCGCGACGCGGACAGGCTGACGCACAGCAAATCCTTCAGGAGGCTGATACATAAAACTCAGGTTTTCCTGAATCCGGAGGGCGACCACTACCGCACGCGGCTGACGCACACGCTTGAGGTCTCGCGCATAGCGCGGACGATTTCCCGCGCGCTCAGGCTCAACGAGGACCTGACGGAGGCGATAGCGATCGGGCACGATCTCGGGCACACGCCGTTCGGTCACGCGGGAGAGCGCGCGCTGGACGCGATAATGTCCGAGGCGGGAGGCTTCCGCCATAACGAACAGAGCTTGCGCGTTGTGGACAGGCTCGAAAAAGGCGGGCGCGGCCTGAATCTTTCTTATGAGACGCGCGACGGGATATTGAAGCACACCGGACAGGAGAAGCCCGAGACGCTTGAAGGGCGCGTCGTGCGCGTATCTGACCGCGCGGCGTACCTGAACCACGACCTCGACGACGCTCTCCGTGCCGGAATTATAACGGCGGAGGATATTCCGCCGGAAATACTCTGCGCGTTCGGGGAGAGCTTGTCGCGCCGCGTCGATACTGTCGTGCGGGACGTCATAAATGAGAGCGCCGAGACGGGGGAGATTGCGATGTCGGCGGGTCTCAGGCTTGCGTTCGAGGGCTTTTACAGCTTTATGTTCGAGAATTTATATATGAACGTGCGCGCGAAAAGCGAAGAAACAAAGGTTTTCGGTATCCTCAACGGGATTTTCGGGTATTATGTCAAAAGCCCGCAAAAGCTTCCCGACGATTACCGCGCGATAGCGGACGCCGACGGGCTCGCAAGGGCCGTATGCGACTACGTTTCCGGTATGACGGATTCATACGCCATAGCGGAATATGAGAGGCTGTTTGTCCCGGATGCCTGGCACATAAGATAAAAGCGCGGAAAATTCGCTTGAGAAAGGAGGGGACGCGGTAATGCCGATCCCGCATAGCTTTATAGAAGACCTGCTCGCGCGGGTAGATATGTCGGAGCTTGTATCGTCATATGTGAAGCTCACGAAGCGGGTCGGGTCAAATGAGTACGGACTGTGTCCGTTCCACAGCGAAAAGACGCCGTCGTTCAGCATCAACCGGGAAAAGCAGATATATTACTGCTTCGGCTGCGGGCGCGGCGGAGGCGCGGTCAATTTCGTTATGGAAATGGAGAATCTCTCTTTCCCGGAGGCTATAGAGGTCCTCGCGCGGCGCGCCGGTATGACTATGCCGGACGCCGTCGGTGTCGAGGACGCGGAAAAGCGCCGCCGTATGCTTGCGCTCAACCGCGACGCGGCGCGGTTTTATCACGAAAAGCTGACGGACGAGCCGGACGGCGCCGCCGCGAAATATATGCGCGCGCGCGGTATCACGCCGAAAATGGCTCGGGTATTCGGGCTCGGCTCGGCGCCCGACGTGTGGGATGCGCTGACAGTGGCGATGAGGGCGCGGGGCTACCGGGACGAGGAGCTTATCGCGGCGGGGCTCGCAAAGCGCGGAAAGGGCGGCGGCGCGTATGACTATTTTCACGACAGGCTGATATTCCCGGTCATAGACGTGCGCGGGAACGTCATAGGCTTTTCGGGGAGGATTTTATCAAGCGCGGAGCCGAAATACCTAAACTCGCCGGATACGATAGCCTTCAGCAAAAGCCGCAATCTCTTCGCGCTGAACCTCGCGAAAAAATCGAAGGCCGGGATGCTTATCTTGACCGAGGGGAATATCGACGTCGTATCCCTGCACGGCGCGGGGATAGACTGCGCCGTGGCGTCGCTCGGCACGTCGCTGACCGGTGAGCAGGCGCGCCTTATGACGCGGTATACGGATAAGGCGGTGATCTGCTACGACAACGACGCGGCGGGTGAAAAGGCGACGGAACGCGCCATCGGCATACTCGAAAGAACGGGCATAAACGTGCGCGTGCTGCGCCTGCCCGGCGCCAAGGACCCGGACGAATATATCCAAAAGCACGGCGCGGACAGCTTCCGCAACCTGCTCGACCAAAGCGAGAATCACGTGGAATACCGCCTGCGCGTGATACTCACGGAGGAAAGCTTAGAGACGGACGAGGGGCGCGTCGGCTATCTGACCCGCGCGACGCAGGCGTTGGCGGAAGTCCCGTCCGCCCCGGAGCGCGAGGTGTTCGGGCGCACAGTGGCAAAAAACGCCGGCGTGTCATATGAAGCGATAGAGACCGAAGTGCGCAAGATACGAAGATCGCTCGCGAAAAAGGAAAAAGCGCAGCTGCGGCGCGAGGAAGAACGCCCGAAGGCGGCTATGCAGCCGGCGGATAAGGCGCTGCGGTACTCAAACGAATATTCCGCCGTGGCAGAGGAAGGCGTCATACGCTGCTTGTTTTCTGACCCGGAGACGTTCGACGCGGCGCGGGAGGCGGGGTTGCGGCAGGAGGAATTCACATCGCCGTTTCTCGGCAAAATCTACGGCAGGCTTATGGAACGCGACGCCGAGGGAGAGCGCGCCCCGCCCCCGATAGTCCTCGCGGAGCTTGAGACGGGCGAGGCGGCGCATCTGACAAAGCTGCTGCGTCAGCCGTCGTCGAAACAAGAGGGAGTGCGCGCGCTGCGGGATTACATAGAAAGAATACGTGAGGAAAAACTGAAAAGCGGGAGCGATATCACACAGGCGCTTCTCGCGGTACAGAAAATAAAACAAAGAAAGGTCATGGGGTA
>JAISFB010000145.1 GCA_031263805.1 Oscillospiraceae bacterium | reverse complement strand
TGCCGCAACGCCCGCCGGCGCTTTGCGCCGGGTGTCCGCACCGCGCGTCGTTTTACGCCGTGAAGCGGGCTATGCGCGGGAAAAAGGCTGTGTTCTGCGGCGATATCGGGTGTTATACGCTGGGCAACGCGCCGCCGCTCGATATGGTCGATACGTGCCTTTGCATGGGCGCGGGGATAACGATAGCGCAGGGGATATTCCGCGCGGAGCCGGATATGACGGCCTTCGCGTTCGCCGGGGACTCCACGTTCTTCGCGAGCGGGATAACGGGCGTCGTCAACGCCGTTTACAATAAAAACGATATTATTTTCGTCGTGCTGGACAACAGGATCACAGCTATGACGGGCGGCCAGACGCACCCCGGCCTCGGAGAGACGCTTATGGGGGAGCCCGCGCCGGCGCTGTCGATCCCCGCGATACTTGAGGCGATAGGCGTCAAAACACGCGTGGCCGATCCGCTCGACCTGCAAGCCGCCGTTGACGCCGTGACGGCGGCGGCGGGGGAGACCGGGGTGCGGGCGATAGTTTTTGAATCGCCGTGCGTGAATCTCGCGGGGGCGAAGAGCGCCGCGCTGACTGTTGACGCGGATAAATGTAAAAGCTGCGGGCTGTGCGTGTCCGAGCTCGGCTGTCCCGCGTTGAAGCGGGCGGACGGAAAGGCGGAGATCGACGCGGCGCTGTGCCCGGGGTGCGGGCTTTGCTCGCGCGTGTGCCCGTTCGGGGCGATAAGCGGGCGCGAAGCATGAATTTTGTAATGGCATGAATTTTATAACGGGGTAGTATTATGGGAATGAATATATTGCTTGCGGGAGTCGGCGGGCAGGGCGTCGTGCTGGCTTCAAAAATACTCGCGCGGTGCGCCGGGGCGCGCGGAGAACCGGCGCGCACGGCGGAAACGATAGGGATGGCGCAGCGCGGCGGCAGCGTGACGAGCCACGTGCGCATCGGGGAGGGAGCATACTCTCCGCTTATACCGCGCGGCGCGGCGGACGTGATAATCGGCTTTGAGCCGGCGGAGGCCGTGCGCGCGCTCGATTATCTGAAACCGGGCGGAGCCGTCACGGTATCTGACAGAGGAGTGTATCCGTCCGTCGGCGCGGAGGAATACGTCCCAGAAAAAATGCTTGATTTTTTGCGCTCGCACCCGCTGCCCGGCGACGTGCGCGTGCTGCGCGCGGACGGAGTGTTCGAGCAAACGGGCTCCTACCGCTCGCTCAACCTCGCCCTGCTCGGAGCCGCTTCGGAACAGCTCGGCGTTACGACGGGAGAGATAGAGGCGGCGATCCGAGAGCTGCTGCCCGAAAGGCTTGCCGCCGTAAATATAAAGGCGCTGCTGCTCGGCGCGAGAACGGTGGAAACGGCGTGAGCGCGGCATCCAAAACGGTCGCGGATATAAAAGAGGGCGTAAGCGACCGGGAAAATCCGGCGCCCAAAGCGCGGCTGCCGGAAATTTCGGCGCTGGAGGTCTGCCTGTGCCTGTTCGCTATCTACATACACGTTGCGGCGAACACCGCCAGCGGCAGGACGCTTTTCACGGACGCGCTGTTTATCTCCAAAACGCTTATGAGATACGTCGTGCAGGGCTTCATATTCGTCGCGGCGCTGAAATACGAGCTGAGCCGGCGGCGCGAGGTCTCGTACCCGCGCTATCTGCTGACGAGGCTGCGGCGCGTGCTTCCGCAGTATTTTCTGTGGAACGCCGTGTATTATATTTTCTTCGTGTTCAACGACAGATACCGCTTGCCGTTCAGCCTTGCCGATTTCGCGGCTTACGTCCTGCGGGGGGACCTTGTGGCGCATTTATATTTTGTGCTCATCATAACGCAGTTTTACGTCCTCGCGCCCGCGATACGCTCGCTTACGCGTAAGATACCGGCGGCGATCGGCATTCCAGCGGCGGCGGTACTGACGTTAGGGGCCGTCTGGCTCGGCGGACGCTTTCCCTCGGCGCTGATGTGGGACCGCGTGTTCGTGAGCTATCTGATATACTGGGTCGCGGGGACGTATGCCGGGCGCTGCTACGACAGCTTCCGCGCGCTCTCGCGCCGGTTCATACCGTGGCTGGGCGCGGTGTTTGTGCTCTCGGCGGTCGCGCATCTTATCATATCGTTCAGGGCGAATACGGGCGTGCCGGCGCCCGAGATATTTCCGGTGATCGAGCTCGCGTTCAAGCTTTCGGGCCCGGTGTGGCTGTTAGAGGCGCTGTCGCGGCTGCGGTATTCGGCCAAAACGCTTAAAATTGTTCAGACGCTGCACGGCGCCGTGTATACGGCGTATCTGTCGCACCCGTTCGCGCTGTTTCTGACGCAGCTTTGTTTCCCGCCGGGTACGGTCATGCTCACGCGCTTTTTCTGGCTGGCGGCGGCGGGAACGATCCCTCCGTTTGCGCTCGGCGCCGCGCTGACGGCGGCAAAAAACGCCCTGAAAAGACTCAAAAACAAGCCGGGAGCCGCGGCGGCGCCGGAGACTGCGACGGACGCGTTGCCGGAAATGATAACAAAAAGGAGATATTGAAATGAAGCTTAACAGTACACAAGCCGACACCCTGCGGGATCTGATCGCGCGTCTGAACAAAATCGACGGGGGCTTTTACAAGCGCAAGCTTGCCGGAAAAACCCTCGGCAAGTCCGACCCGCAATCGGATTTCGAGGACCTGCCGTTCACGAGCAAGGAGGAACTGCGCGACGAATATCCCCTCGGAATCGCCGCCGCTCCGGAGCGCGATATCGTCCGCATCCACTCCTCATCCGGCACGACGGGCACGCCGATAATCATTCCGTACACGCAAAAGGACGTTGACGACTGGGCGGAGATGTTCAAGCGCTGCTACGAAATGGCGGGCATAACGCCCGAAGACCGCATACACATAACGCCCGGCTACGGCCTGTGGACCGCCGGGATAGGCTTTCAGCTCGGCGCGGAGCTCCTCGGCGCGATGGTGATACCGATGGGGCCGGGCAACACGGAAAAGCAGCTTAAAATGATGATAGACCTTAAATCCACCGTTTTAACGGCGACGTCGAGCTTTGCGCTGCTGCTCGCGGAGGAAATCGAAAAGCGCGGCATAAAGGATAAAATTCGTCTGAAAAAAGGAGTCATAGGCTCCGAGCGCTGGGGCGATAAAATGCGCCGCCGCATAGCAAACGAACTCGGCGTCAAGCTGTACGACATTTACGGGCTCACCGAGATATACGGCCCCGGCATCGGAATGAGCTGTGAGCACGAATGCGGGATGCACTGCTGGGACGACTATATGTATTTCGAGATAATCGACCCCAAGACGGGCAAAAACCTCCCCGACGGCGAGCTCGGCGAGCTTGTGATAACGACGCTCGTCAAGCAGGGCGCGCCGCTGATCCGCTACCGCACGCACGACCTGACGCGCATAATCCCCGGCGAGTGCGCCTGCGGCAGCCCGTATCCGCGCATTGACACGCTTATTGGCCGTACGGACGATATGGTAAAGGTCAAGGGTGTGAACATTTACCCCGGACAGCTCGAGGACGTGCTGCGCGACATCGAGGGCGTTTCGAGCGAATACCAGGTGATGATCGACCACCTGAACGGCAAGGATATTATGACGCTGTTCTTTGAAACGGAGCTCGGCGT
>JAISFB010000144.1 GCA_031263805.1 Oscillospiraceae bacterium | reverse complement strand
CCGCGCGGCAGCGCGTCAAGCGCTTCTATGACGCCGGGGACGTATTGCTTTTTTACGATTTCGGCGTATTTCAGCAGCAGCTTGTGCTCCGCCTCGTAGTATTCCGGCGGCAGGTCGTCGATTATCACATTCGCGCGCAGCTTGCCGCCTTTCAGGCTGTCGAGGAAGCCGTATTCCTCGAGATATTTGGTCTCGTCCTCCACAAACGCCGCCGAGACGCCGAGCTCGTCGGCTATCTCCGTCACCGTCCGCGGCTCATAATACGCCGCGTATACGATGTTCTGCGTAAGGCGGCGCGCTAAGAAGTGCGCCGTGTCGCCGAACTTGCCCGGCTTTCCGCTGTGCCCCATATCGCTGAAACTCACGGGGTTCATTCCAAGTTTTCCGATTTCGCGTGTCATATTGATTCCTTCTTTCAATTCTATTCGCGCTTTTAACGATTTCCGCGCGTCTGACAAATGCCATTTCACTGTCCCGTCCGGGATGCCGAGCCGCCGCGCGATCTCTCTGACATTAAGCCGCTCAAAATAATGCAGCACAAGGACTTCACGCTGCATACGCCCGAGCCGCGAGACTTCCCGCCGCAGCGCCGCCGCCTCCGCGCCGTCGAGTATTTGCTGCTCGAACCGCCGCGTATCCGCCAGCCGCGCGTCCGATAAATCGAGCGAGTTGAGCGACACGGTGCGCCCGCGCGCCAGCTCATCGACGTACCGCGCGTATACGTTTGACGCGACGCGGTAGACGTACCCCTGGACGTTCGCGATCTCTCCCGCGCCGCGGAGCGACACGTACACGTCCAGCGTGATCCTCGCGGCGAGCTCCTCCGCCTCGTCCACGCTCGCGGTCTTGCCGAGGGCGAAGCCGAAGATTTTCTTTGTGTATTCGGTTATCAGGCTGTCGGCGGCTTTTTTGTCCATCTGTCGTCTTTCTGTAATTAAAATTGCGCGTCCGCTGTTGAGGAGGCTTTTGAATGCATTCATATATATAGTGAGGGATTTCGGAAAACGGTTGGCTGTTTTTTCATTATATCATATTTTTCGGCAAAAAAACAAAATATTCTTGCGCTGGCGCGCGGCGCTTGGTATAATTGTCCGAAGCCCGCCGCGCGAATAATTAAAGAAAGCAGTGGTGTTATGGAAAAATTCAAACGCGCCGTAAGCAATATGCTTTGGGTGATGAAGCCGTACTGGAAATACGGGAAGCTCTACGTGATAATAAGCTTTGTTATGAACGTCATTTCCGCGCCCATCGGAGCTATCGCGGGCGTGACCGTGGCACAGGCGGTCATAGACGCAGTCGTCGCCGGGAATCCGCTTGCGTATGTTCTGAAAATCATCGCCGCGTATTTCGGCATATTCGCATCCACGAGCCTTTTTCAGGGCGTCGTTTCAAGCTATTATCGCAATTGGAAGAGGCAGGAGGTCAACGCGAAAATCACCTGTGACTTGTATGAACAGGCGCAGAAAACGGATTTTAAGTATATCGACGACCCAAAGTATTTCAACGGCTTTGAAATCTCGCTTGCAAACCTCGCCAATATTTCGGAGAATATGTTTTCAAATATTTACAGCGTACTGAGCAGCGCCGTTCAGGTTGCCGTGATGATAGGGATCGTCTCGCAGATAGGCGCCGTGATTGCGATAATCATCGCCGCGGGAGCCGTCGCGAGTACGATATTTGCGGTGCGCGTCAGTACGGTAATGATAGGAGGTTACGAGCGCGAGATGGTGCCGGTGCAGCGGCGAATGGACTACGCGACGCGCGTCTGGACGCAAAACAGCTTTGCGCCCGACCTCAAAAGCATGCGCATTTCAGAGCTTTTGATCGAGGGGTTTCGAGAGGCGGCGAAGATATTTGTCCGAACGCAAAAACGCATAGTCGCAAAAGTGAGCTTTTTATCTATCGGCAACAATTGGACGCAGAAAATCACGGAATACGCGATCATTGCGTACATCGCGTGGGGCCTCGCCACGGGGAGAGTCGAATCCGTCGGGGCATACGCGACGCTGATAGCCGCCGCGTCGGAATTGAGAACCGGTGTCGGCGGCTTTTTGTATATCATCCCGTACATCAAACGAGACGTGCAAACTGCCGAGCTCGTGCGCAAATTCTTCGACCTAAAATCGACAATAGAACCCTCCTCCGGCGACACGCCTCCGGACGGCAATTTTACGGTCGAGATCAAAGACGCCCAATTTACATACCCGAATTCGGCGTTTGCGCTCCGCGGCATATCCATAGACGCCGGCGCGGGAGAGAAAATCGCGATAGTAGGCCGAAACGGTGCGGGCAAATCCACGCTTATGAAGCTGTTGCTGCGCCTTTACGACACGGGCGGCGGCGACATTCTCTACAACGGCAAAAGCATCAAGGACTACGACGTCCACGCCCTGCGCCGCCGCGTGGGAATAGCGTTCCAGCAGCCGAATGTGTACGCGCTCACGCTGCGCGACAATCTGCAAGCGTACAACAAAGCCCCCGACGAAGCTCTCCGCCGCGCACTCGTGGAAGCCGGCCTTGCCCGCCTTGCCGATTCGCTTGACAGCGAGGTGACAAAGGAATTTGACGAAAACGGCATAATGCTCTCCGGCGGCGAGGCGCAAAAGCTCGCCATCGCGCGTCTGCTGACCGGCGGCTCCGGCCTGCTGCTGCTCGACGAGCCGAGCTCGGCGCTCGACCCGATAGCGGAGCGCGAGGTAGTCGATATGCTCTTTTCCGCCGCGAACCGCGCGACGACGATCATGGTCGCGCACCGCCTGAGCACCGTGCGCAACGCCGACAAAATTTACGTCATAGAAGACGGCGCCGTCGCCGAAACCGGCACACACGACGAGCTGATGAAGCTCGGCGGCAAATACGCCGAGATGTTTGAAAAACAGGCGGAGAATTACGTGAAATAATTGTAGGGGCGCGAGACTCCCGCATCACGGGGCGTCGAGGACGCCGCCCCCTACGAACGCGGCGCACCTCCGTAGGTGACGGCCGCCGCGGCGCGCTTGAAGTTGTACTTGTCGCCGCGGGCTTCTGCGCGGCGGCGGTAATAATCGTTGACTTGCTCGGGCGACATTCCCTTGGTTTCATTGTAGATGTTAAGACGGATCATATCGATCTCACGCTCGATCGTATTTGGTTTTTTCATCGTCAAGCACCTCCATCGGGTTTATAATTTCAACGGCGCGGTACCCGTTCAGCGCGTTAATACTCGCCGTCATCAATTTTGTTTTCCGTTTCACAATATGCGTGAAATTCATACTGAATATCATATCCAAATCGTTGACCGCGGCCATTGCTATATGGACTCCGTCCGTTCGGAACCGTTCCGGTATCACGCCTTCCGCGACATATATATCAGCCAGTCTGACCGCGTCATCGTTCAGGTCGAGTACAACGATCCCGTACCGCTCAATCAGCGACAGCATTTTTTCGCGTTTGACGGCATCGGGAGTCGCTTCAAGCTCCTCTACGACATACTGGGACGTGAACGGCTCAAACGCTCCCGCCGCGCATTCCTCAAACAGCGTGACCGTGTCGGCGTGGGCGTCGCGGTCAGTGTCGAAGTAGTAGTTAAACATTGTCGTTTCAAGATATATTTTTGGTATACGCATCACGCAACACCTTCCTGAAAAAATTATAACACATCCGTGCGGAGACTTCAAGCTCAAAGCATATCATAATCTCAGGTAAACCCTCAAGGTTGGTCTTGCGCGGGCGCGCGGCGCTTGACATAATTGCCCGGTACTCGCCGCGCATAGTCGCGCGTAAAAAAATGTATACCACAAAGGCCGTTTTGCTTACGCACAATACCATGCCCCGGGCGCGGCGGGCTTCTGCCCGCCGCGCGAAGTCGCGCGTAAAAAATGTTATACCACAAAGGCCGTTTTGCTAACGCACAATACCATGCCCCGTGCCCAGCGGGCTTCTGCCCGCCGCGCGAAGTCGCGCGTAAAAAAGTTATACCACAAAGGCCGTTTTGCTTACGCAAAACGGCCTTTGTGGTGACCCGTAGGAGAATCGAACTCCTGTTACCGCCGTGAAAGGGCGGTGTCTTAACCGCTTGACCAACGGGCCGCGTGGTGGCGGTAACTGGACTTGAACCAGTGACACCACGGGT
>JAISFB010000121.1 GCA_031263805.1 Oscillospiraceae bacterium | reverse complement strand
CCACTTTTTTTGCGCTCGCCTGGGCTTGCTTTGTTGCGCTCTCCTTCCACCTTCCTCATCCTCCCTTGTTTTCCTGATGTTTTCTTCGTTTTGGGGCTTGACTTTTATTAGCAGGTTTCTGTGAAATAAAAATAACATACTCCCGCGCGGATTGCAAGATATTTTCATCTGATTTCTCGCGCGGCCTATTTATTATCCGTTTCAGATGAGCTTATTCGCGAACTATGAGCGGGATTTCTCCCGCTCAAGTTTCATCTAATATTACAGCAACGGCTCCATTGCGAGCACGGGGTGGCCTTTTTCGGCCAAAAACTCCATCAGCTTCTCGGCGTCCTCCGCCGTGTCCTCGTCGGCGATCATATCCGTAAAGCCTTCGATATCGTAGAGCTCCTTTGCCGTCCTGTTGAGCCTTTCGCGGACGATGTCCTTCAGCGCCTTGGGCATCCAGACTATGCGGGCTATGCCGCCCTCCGCCTTCAGGAATTTCTTTGACGCGATAAAGTGCTTCCCGTGGCCCATAAAGCCGGGGGTCTGCACGCCGCCGCCCGTCATCGACGCCATTTCGGAGAACGTCATCCCGAGCGGCGTTATCCCCGTGTGCTCGCGGTTGACTATGGACACGCCGTTTGAGAACGGCTCTATACCGCAGATACACTCAAAGCAGCCGCAGGAGGTCATCGGGTCTTCAAGGATGGAATAGAGCGTGACCTGCTCCAGAGCGCCGTGCGAATATTTCTTCACGGCTTCGTTTACGTCCGCCCACGCGCCGACGCGCTCGTCAAGCAGCTCTTTTTTCGTTACCACCTGGCACGGCCCGCTCGGGTCAAGCTCGTTCGTCGCCTTCGCGTCAAGCCACGACACGGCGCCGCACAGCCCTAAGCGCTCCGGCGTGACGACGCACACGTGCGACGGCGAAAAGCTTTGGCAGAGAATGCAGTTGTAGAAAACCTCGACGGTTTCGTCCGTCATAGACTGCAAGCGCTCGTCGCGCTTATCGTAGGCGCGGTTTGCCTCAGCGCGCATATCATGAAGCTTGGCGGCGTCGGTAACTATCGTCACCTGACATTTATCCACGACGCTGTCGTACTCGCTTTTCACCTTGGAATACAGCACCTCGCCGAAATGACGGGCGCGGAAGCCGGCGTCGAACGCCGCCTTTGACACGCGTATGCGTATCATATCGCGCTGCCCTGTGTGCATCACGCCCTCGACGCAGTTTAAGAAGTTGTGGAATTTGCGCTCGAACACGGGCTCGAAGTCCGACTGCATATTTTTGCCGTAGACGTCCACGATGACGGCGAGATTCATCGCGCCGCCCTCCGGGAATTCGTCAATATCCGGGCCGTCGAGGGTTATTTTGTGATCCTCCACGTCCTGCGTCTCGCGCGAGCGCACGAGCTCGAAGCAGTCCTGACGCGCTCCGTTGATATCCACGCGCATATCGGCCTTACGTATGATCTCGCCCTCGAACGCCGTCGAGAACGCGACGGGTATGTCTATGTCCGTGACCTTTATCTTGATATCGCGCGCTTCAAGCGAGGTTTCGATAAAGTCCGTCGTGTCCGGCTGAATTATCAGCGATTTCGGCACCGCCCACATATCCTCGCGGTCGTTCGTGATTACCGGGAAGCCCATCGCGATAGCCCCGCCGCCGCAGGCGACTGTAATATCGGCCACAGGCGCGAACGCGTTCACGAACGCGAAAATGCGGTGGAACGAGTATTCGTTGAACGCTTCCCAATCGCCCGCCTGCACCGCGCCGAATATGAACGCCGCGCGCTCCACGAGCGAAATTATATGCCCGACAGCCCATATATCGGGGCCGACAGGCACGACGCGCACGGGGAACCCCATAGATATTCCGCCGCGCTCCGCCTGGTCGATGACCCCGCCGATCAAAAACACGAATATTCCGCGGTTCTGATAGCCCTTGATGAGCGCGACGGCCTCCTCGTCCGACGGGGCGGGGTCGATTATTACGACGAAGCCCGGAATATCGCGCGTGACGAGCGGAACGCCGAGCTCGCGCACCTCCGCGTCGGAAAAGTGCCCGTGGTACTTCGTCCCCTCATACGGCGCCGGCGTTCTTGCGTACTTGCACGCCTCGATGACCTCCGCCGCCATAGCGGTGGCGATGCCGCTTGAAAACACGTCGGCGGTGCGGTGATTCGTCGTCATTTTCGCCTTTATCTCCGCCAAGGCTTCTTTCAGCTCGCCGAGCGTCGTGACCTTTTTCCCCAAATACGCGTAAATACACGAGAGGAAATACGCCGTATCCGGCATTTTCATCGCAGCCGCCTCGCCGAGCTCGGAAATAACGGCTTCAAGCTCGCTTTCCGCTTTCGCGAACATTTCCGCCGATCCGCGGAATACTCTGTCGAAAAGTCCCATTCTTTCTGTTCATCCTTTCAGGATAATAATTTTATATGGCCTAATATATTAGTTTATGCGTGAATCAATCAGATTTTTTATCGCCCTGATGTCCTCCACGGCGCCGGGCGACGTGTCGTAGGGCGAGGCCGCGCTCCTGTCGGCCTCTATAACGTCGGCGGAATACCGGACGGCCCCGAGAAATTCGTTTCCGGGGATTTTTTCGCGCAGATACGCCTCGTCCTCCTTCGAGCGGACCTTGTTGGCTACGACGGAGACCTTCTTGACGCCGATATCGGCGGCAAGCCGGCAGACCTTCTTGTACGTCTGCACGCTACGCGCGCCCGGCTCTACGACGACGAGGAAAAAGTCCACAAAGTCCGCCGTTCCGCGCCCGAGGTGTTCAAGCCCCGCTTCCATATCGAGGATCACGACCTCGTCGCGCCCGATGACAAGATTCGATATCACGCGTTTTAGCACCACGTTTTCCGGGCAGACGCAACCGCTTCCGCCGGACTCGACGGTACCCATAACAAGCAGCTTTACGCCGTTTTTTTCTAAAGCGAACCTGTCAGGTATATCGTCCACGCGCGGGTTTATTTTGAAAAACGAGCCGTAGCCGCCCTTTTTCGCGCCCGTGCGCTCGGCGATCAAATCGCTCATTTGGGAAACGGGCGTCAGCGCTTCGAGCTCGACCTCCGAAAAACCGAGCGCGAGGCCGAGGTTGGCGTCGGGGTCGGCGTCCGCGCACAGCACGCGCCGCCCTTCCTCCGCGTAAAGCCTCGCGAGCACCGCCGCGAGAGTCGTTTTCCCGACTCCGCCCTTTCCCGTAACGGCAATCTTCATACCTTGGTAATACCTCTTGTCATTATTATTTCGTACCGGACGTTTATATTCCGAGCGCCGCTCTTTTGGCCTCGATACCCTCGATTATGCTCCGGACGAGCTCGTGCGGGTCTTTATTTATAATGTAGCCGGCGCCTGTGATCTTCCGCGTGCCCTGCGTGATGAGCTCCATCATCTGCTCAGAGCCCTTTACCTGCGGCTCGATGCCGAGGTAAACGTCAAGCCCCGTCGATACGACGTAGTTGGCTATCGACACGGCTTTTTCGCTCATCCATTCCGGCGCGCAGCCGACGACGGGTATCTGCGTGATATCGACATCCCAGTCGCGCGCGATCCCGGTCGCGAGCAGCATCATACGCGAAATATCCACGCACGCGCCCATATGCAGCACTGGCGGAATATCCACAAGCTCGCAGACGCGGCGCAGACCATCGCCGCACAGATATTTCGCGTCCTTATTGAGAAGCCCCGCCTTCGTGGCAAGCTGCGCGGCGCAGCCCGTCGCCACAATTAAAATGTCGTTTTCGATGAGCTCCTTCATTATCTCAAAGTGCGAAAAGTCCGGGCGGACGCGCGGGTTGTTGCAGCCGACGATGGCGACGGCGCCGCGCAGGACGCCCGCCTTGATGGCGTCTATCGCCGGGCGGTATGAGCCTATGACCTCCACGTGGCTGTTCGTCACGTTGTCGAGATGGCGGATTATCTGCTCCGTCGGGTAGCCGACCGTCGCCGTCTGCTTTGTCGGCGGGATGTAGAGCTTGGATTCGTCGCGGTTGACGTAGTTGTCTATCGCCTCGCGAACTAACTGCTTGGCCTGTTCAAGCGCCGTTTCGGGCTTGAACTCAACGTATTCTGAGCCCGGTATGCGAGCGATGGGCGAGCTTGTCACAAACTTCGTGTGGAAGCACTGCGTCAGGGCGGACAGCGCCGGGAATATACATTGTATATCCACGCACATCATTTCCACCGCGCCCGTCAGCACGACGTTTTCCTGCTGTAAAAAGTTTCCGGCCATACGAACGCCGTGGCGCATAGCTATCTCGTTCGCCGTGCAGCAGAGCCCGACGACGTTTATGCCCTTTGCCCCCTTGCTTCTCGCGTACTCGACGAGCTCGCGGTCCTCGCACGCGGTGACGAGCATTTCGGAAAAAGCCGGGTCGTGCCCGTGGACGACGACGTTTACCATGTCCTTTTCCAGAACGCCGAGATTGCCTTCAGTAGTCCAGACCGTCGGCGTGCCGAACAGGATATCCGTAATCTCCGTGCCGAGCATAGAGCCTCCCCAGCCGTTTGCAATGCTCATACGCAGCCCTTGGCGCACAAGCGCCTCCGCGTC
>JAISFB010000080.1 GCA_031263805.1 Oscillospiraceae bacterium | reverse complement strand
CTCACGGCGGCGATCACGCTGTCAGCCCTTATTCTCTCCGGCTGCGGCGGGACGGCAAAATCCGAAACGCCGGACGCGTCCGGCGTTCAAGCGGAAAATATCTCGTTTGCAAACGTCTATACCGAAACGGAGTTGCCGATAGAGCTCGACAGCTTAACCGACCACGGCGTAAAATCAGCCGGGGGCCGCGTCTACTTCAACGGCTATGTAAAGCAAGAGCCGCAGCAGCAGAGCTCCGATGTTGTTCAAGCTCTCATATCCTGCGACCTCACGGGCGGCGACGTCAAAACGCACTGGGAGCCGCCGCCGGAGGAGCGAACGGCGCAGGCGGAGGTCAAGGACGAGACGACCCTCGCGGCCTTCGACGCGGACGCCGAGGGCTGCGTTTACCTCGTGCTGTCCCACACGCACCGCGACAATACGGACGAGCGAGGCGCGGTTTATGAAAGCACGCTCAGCCTGATAAAGCTCGCCCCCGACGGGACGGAGATATTCAACACGGATTTAGCTTCCCCGGAGGGCGGGGAGCTCGGCGATATTTACATTCAGGATGTCCTGCGCGACGCGGCGGGGAATATTTATCTGCATTCCCGGGGAATTCACGTCTACACGCCGGACGGCAAATACTCGTTCACCGTCTCGGAGCAAGCGACGACATACATAGAGGCCGTGACGACGACGAACGACGGCAAGGTCATTTACGCGGTGCAGGGACAGCCGGGCACAAGCCGGAGCTATTTTTTCACGCCCATAGACGCCGCCGCGAGGTCCGCCGGAGCGCCGGTGAAATACAGCGGCTCGCACTATTTTAACGGAATATTCCCCGGCGGCGGCGATTATCTTTTCTACTACCAATATCAAACCGGGATATACGGAATGGACGGCGCGACGATGAACGGCGAAAAGCTCGTCGATTTCGTAAATTCGGATATCAAGTACGACGGGAAACAAACCTTCGCGCCGATCGACGGCGGCGGATTTGTTATGGCGCCCACGCGCTTTGGCAGTATGAGCGGCGGCGCGAATACCGTATCGATCCTGACGGAGAACAAGAACGCGTCTGTCGGGGAGAAAACCGCGCTCACGCTCGGGGTTTTAGCCGGCAACGTCAATTACGTTACGCGGTTCAACGGATCGAGCAGCACGTCGCGCGTGATGATCAAGGATTATTATGCGGAGGGCGGCGCGGCGCAGCTTGACCTCGACGTCATCAGCTCGCGCGCGCCGGATATCATATGCCTGCCGGCGCCGTCCTCAAAATACGCGTCAAAGGGTGTGCTGGCGGATTTGACGCCGTTCCTCGAGTCCGGAAAGCACGGCATCTCGCGTGAAGATATGTTTGAAAACATATTAGAGCTCGGGTCGGCGGACGGAAAGCTTTTTCAGATAGCGCCGAGCTTTAATATTTGGACGCTTGCCGGCAAGCAGTCCGTTTTCGGCGAGCGCGGGGCCGTAACGCCGGCGGAGCTCGCGGCAATCGCGGACGCGTATCCGGACGCCGTGATAATACCCGATATAACGCCGTACTTCTGGCTGAGCTACGAGCTGTGGCACTGTATGGAGGATTTTATCGATTGGGAGTCGGGCGTCTGCTCGTTTGACAGCCGGGAGTTTATCGACATACTCGAATTCAGCAAGCGCTTTCCCGCGGAGATAGATTACAGTGGGCGATATTCAAGTCCGGACGCGTTCGCGGAATACGAGCGGGATATCGAGGCGGCATTTATCGAAGACCGCGCGCTTTTATACAGGACGGACACGTACTGCGGCGGCGTGCGTATGGCGCACGATATGGACGCCGTGTTCGGGGAAAAGACGGCGCTTATAGGATACCCGACGACAGGGAGCAACGGAAGCGTCATAGTGAGCGACCACGGCTTTTACGCCATTTCCGCCTCGTCGCCGAACAAGGAAGCGGCGTGGGAATTTATTTGCAGCGTGATAGGCTATGAGCGTGAGGATGGTTTCACCCGTATGTTCGGCGCGATATCTGTAGACAAGCGGCAGTTTGAGGAGAGGGCGAGTCAGGAAATGCTCCCGCTTGAAGAACGCGACTTCACAAACGGCGTGCAAGTGGCGAGAGCGCACCCGTCCGGCTCGGCGCGCGAATATACGCTTACCTCCCCCGAGGATATCGACAGGACAGACCCGTTTTTCGCGGACTACGAGCTGACGGAGGAGGACATCGAGCGCTCGCTGCGCGCGATCGAGGGCGCGGACACGCTTCATTTATTCGACGAACAGATATCAAAAATCGTTATGGAGGAAGCCGAAGCCTTCTGGGCCGGCGCCAAAACCGCCGAGGAAACGGCAAAAATCATCCAAAGCCGCGCATCGCTCTACGTAGGCGAAAGCAGATGAACGCCGATCGTAGGGGCGCGATTTATCGCGCCCGCCCCCGTGTCCGCGCCTTGCAAACGCAAATAGGGCGCAGACGCCAAGGGCGCGATAAATCGCGCCCCTACGGGGTTCCCGGGAAAATATTTCGAGGATTTTTAAGGAGGAAAAGAAAATGAAAATGAAAAAGCTCAGGAAATGTTCTACGGCGGCGGTAACGCTTCTATCGCTGCTCCTCGCCGCCTGCAACGGCGCGGCAAAGCCGGCAAGCTCCGCCGCGCCCGACGTCACCGGCGCGCGGGCGGAGAGCATCGCGTTCGAGAACGTCTACGCGGAAACGCAACTGCCGGTAGAATATCACGGCTACGGCAATTCAGTGGTCTGCGCCGGAGAGCGCATCTATTACAGCACCACGCTGCGCTCCGAAGGCGAGCCCGGCGGGGACGCTGTGACGGAGACGCAAAAGCTCATATCCTGCGACCTTGACGGCGGCGACGAAAAAATCCACTGGGAGCAAACGGCGGAGACAGCCGAAGGCGCGTCGGCGGTGGAAAATACGCAGCTTCCCGCGTTTGACGCAGACGCCGACGGGAACCTGTGGCTCGTGCTCTCGGAGCCCGGCTCTGACGACGGCGGCGAAGACTATGAGAGCAAAACGCGGCTTGTAAAGCTCGCCCCCGACGGGACGGAAATATTCAACACGGAGCTATCCTTGCCGGGGGACGCGCAAAGCGGCTCGCTTTACGGCGCGAACTTAGAGCGCGACGCGGCGGGGAATATATATCTGCACGCCCAGGATATTCACGTGTTCTC
>JAISFB010000032.1 GCA_031263805.1 Oscillospiraceae bacterium | reverse complement strand
GCGCCGGCGCCGGAAGGAGGAGCTGACTGATGCTTTTACCGAAAAGAGTCAAGCACCGCAAGGTGCAGCGCGGCCGTATGAAAGGCATTGCGACGCGCGGAAATAAGGTCGTTTACGGGGAATACGGGCTTGTAGCGACGGAGCCGTGCTGGATAACGTCGAACCAGATCGAGGCGGCGCGTATCGCGATGACGCGCTATACAAAGCGCGGAGGCAAGGTCTGGATCAAGATTTTCCCCGATAAGCCCGTGACGAAGAAACCGGCGGAGACGCGTATGGGCTCCGGAAAGGGCTCCCCGGAATACTGGGTGGCCGTAGTTAAGCCGGGCAGGGTGCTCTTTGAGATCGCCGGCGTGCCGGAGGAAATGGCGCGGGAGGCGATAAGGCTCGCGGGACACAAGCTTCCGTGCAAGACGAAGTTCGTGCTGCGCGAAGACGCATTGACAGGCGGTGAATAAGATGAAGGCTGCGGAAGTGATTAAGCTGGACGAAAAGGCCCTGGAGGAAAAGCTGACGGATCTTAAAAAGGATCTGTTTTTCCTGCGGATGCAGCACGCGACGAATCAGCTCGACAACCCGGTGAAAATAGCGCAGGTAAGGCGCGATATCGCCCGGGTGAAGACGGTAATTCGTCAGCGTCAGCTCGAACTGTAAGGGAGGAAGTAAGGTAAATGAGCGAAACGAGAACGTCGTCGCGCAAGACGAGAGTGGGTAAGGTAGTCTCCGACAAAATGGACAAGACTATAGTCGTCGCGGTGGAAGACCGCGTGCCGCACCCGCTGTACAAGAAGATAATCAAGAGAACATACAAGCTGAAGGCTCACGACGAGGAGAATTCCTGCGGCGTCGGCGACCGCGTGCGCGTTATGGAGACGCGGCCGCTGTCAAAGGATAAGCGCTGGCGTCTCGTCGAGATCGTCGAAAAAGCCAAGTGATGTCAAGTAAGGAGTCTTTGAAATGATACAGCAGGAATCGCATCTCAAGGTCGCCGACAACACCGGCGCGAAGGAGATAAAATGTATTCGCGTCCTCGGCGGCTCGAAACGCAAATACGGCAATATCGGGGACGTCATAGTCGCCTCCGTCAGGAAGGCGGCGCCGGGCGGCACGGTAAAAAAGGGCGAGGTCGTAAGGGCGGTGATCGTCCGCTCCGCGAGAGGCGTACACCGCGCGGACGGAACCTACGTGCGCTTTGACGAGAACGCCGCCGTCATCATCCGCGAGGATAAGAACCCGCGCGGTACGCGCATATTCGGACCCGTGGCGCGCGAGCTGCGCGATAAGGATTATATGAAGATCCTCTCGCTCGCGCCGGAAGTCATATAGGAGGCGGGAAGATGAACATCAGGTCAAACGACACCGTTATCGTGCTGTCGGGCCGCGACAAGGGCAGGCAGGGGAAGGTGATTTCCGCCGACCCGAAGGCGGGCAAGCTTTTAGTCGAGGGCGTAAACGTCGCGAAGCGGCACCAAAAGCCCCGCAAGCAGGGCGAGGAGGGCGGCATCATCAAAAAAGAGACGCCTATCTACGTCTCGAAGGTAATGCGCGTGTGCCCCAAGTGCGACAAGCCGACGCGCGCCGCCCACAAGCTCAAAGAGGACGGCTCAAAGACGCGCGTATGCAAAAAATGCGGCGCGGAAATATGAGAGAGGGAGGACGTTATTAAGTGGCAAGGCTGAAGACAAAATATCAAAGCGACGTCGCGCCCGCTCTTATGAAGAAATTTCAGTACAAGAGCGTTATGCAGCTTCCGAAGCTCGATAAGATAGTCGTAAATGTCGGCTGCGGCGACGCGAGGGACAACGCCAAGGCGATAGACGCCGTCGTGCGTGACATTTCGCAGATCACCGGGCAAAAGGCGGTCGTCACCAAGGCGCGCAAATCCGTCGCGAACTTCAAGCTGCGCGAGGGTATGGCCGTCGGGGTGAAGGTCACGCTGCGCCGGGAAAGAATGTGGGAGTTTCTCGACAGGCTGTTCAACGTCGCGCTGCCGCGCGTGCGCGACTTCCGCGGAATCTCGGCGAACTCGTTCGACGGACGCGGCAACTACGCGCTCGGCATAAAAGAGCAGCTCATATTCCCGGAGATCGACTACGACAAGGTCGAGAAAATTCGCGGAATGGACATAATCATCTGCACGACCGCGAGGACGGACGAGGAAGCCCGCGAGCTGCTCGGCGGTCTCGGCGCGCCGTTCATCACGGCATAAAGGGGGAGCGAAATGGCAAAGAAGTCTATGGTGCTGAAGCAAAGGCGCGAGGCCAAGTTCTCGACCCGCGCGTACAACCGCTGCAAAATCTGCGGCAGGCCGCACGCGTATCTGCGCGACTACGGCGTATGCAGGATATGCTTCAGAAATTTAGCGTATAAGGGTCAGATACCCGGAGTGCGCAAGGCGTCCTGGTGAAAAAGCAGTAAAAGCCGCAAAAGCCGATGCGAAAGGTTCGCGGCGCGGTCATCACAGAGCATAAAGCCGCGGCGAATACCACGCAGCCGAACAGACGAGAGAGGTCTGTACGATAAAAGGAGGAATCCATAATGCAGGTCACCGATCCCATAGCCGATATGCTGACGCGCATACGCAACGCGGGCACGGCGAAGCACAATACGGTCGATATACCGTCTTCAAATATGAAAAAGGCGATAGCCGAAATTCTGCTTGAAGAGGGCTATGTCAAAAACTATCAGATAATAAACGACGGCGGACAAGGCGTCATCAGGGTCACGCTGAAATACAACGGCAGTGTGCGCGCGATAGCAGGTTTGCGGCGCGTGTCCAAGCCCGGTCTGCGCGTGTACGCGGGAGCCTCGGAGCTCCCGAAGGTTCTGCGCGGGCTCGGCGTCGCGATAATTTCCACGTCCAGGGGCGTTATGACCGACAAGAAGGCGCGCGCCGCCAACGTCGGCGGCGAAGTCCTGGCGTTCGTCTGGTAAGGGAGGGCTTTGTAATGTCGAGAATAGGAAGGACTCCCGTGGCGGTGCCCTCCGGAGTTACGGTCACGGTGGGCGACGGAAACGTCGTTACCGTAAAGGGGCCGAAGGGAACGCTGTCCCGCGCCGTGCGCCCGGAGGTCACGGTGTCGGTGGAGGGCGAGGTCGTGAACGTGACGCGCGCGTCCGATCTGCCGCTGCACAGGGCGATGCACGGGCTTTCGCGTTCCATGATCGCGAATATGGTCATAGGCGTGACGGACGGCTTTAAGAAAGAGCTGGAAATCAACGGTGTCGGCTACAGGGCGGCGAAGGACGGGAAAAAGCTCGTGATGAACCTCGGTTACTCGCATCAGGTGATAGTCGAGGAAGCCGACGGGATCACGATAGACGTTCCCGCGCCGAACAAAATAGTCGTAGGCGGTATCGACAAGCAGGCGGTCGGGCAGTTCGCCGCCGACATCAGAAGAAAAAGACCGCCCGAGCCGTATCTGGGCAAGGGCATCAAGTACGCAAACGAGGTCATTCGCCGCAAAGAAGGCAAGACCGGCACGAAATAAGGAGGTGCGCTGAAATGGTTAATAAACCCGACGCAAACGCGAGGCGTTTGAAAAGACACAAAAGAGTCAGGGCGAAGATTACGGGCGCGCCGGACAGACCGCGGCTCAACGTCTTTCGCAGTGTAAATAATATTTACGCGCAAATAATCGACGACGAGTCCGGAACGACGCTCGCTTCGGCGTCAAGCGTCGAAAAAGGCTTTGAGGGCTCCGGGGGAAACAAGGACGGGGCGAAGCGCGTAGGACTGGCAATAGCCGAAAAGGCGAAGGCCAAGGGCATAGTCTCGGTGGTGTTCGACAGAGGCGGATATATCTATCACGGACGCGTGCAGGAATTAGCCGAGGGCGCCCGCGAGGGCGGACTTGAGTTTTAACGGAAGGGAGGAAGCACAAAATGGCTTACAATGAAGGCGGCGGCCGGCGCGACAACAACAACAGGCGCGAGCGCGAACGCGAGGATGCGAACCCGGAGTTTGTGGAAAAGGTGGTTTCTCTCAACCGCGTCGCAAAGACGCACAAGGGCGGCAGGACGTTTACGTTCGCGGCGCTCTGCGTCGTCGGGGACGGCAAGGGGCGCGTCGGCTACGGGCTCGGAAAAGCGATGGAGGTCTCGGAGGCCATCCGCAAGGGCATTGACGATGCGAAGAAGCACGTCGTAACTATCACGCGCAGCGGTTCGACTATCCCGCACGAGGTGACGGGGGTGTACGGCGCCGGCAGGGTGATATTAAAGCCCGCCCCGCCGGGGACCGGCGTCATAGCGGGCGGCGCGGTGCGCGCCGTAGTCGAAGCGGCGGGCATTTCAGATATCAGAACAAAGCGGCTGCGCTCCAGCAATCCGCAGAACGTCGTCGCCGCGACGATGGTAGGGCTGCGTTCTCTGCGCGACGCGGCGCAGGTGGCGCAAATACGCGGTAAATCCGTAAAAGATATTATTTAAGGAGGGCGCGACGCGATGGCAAACCTTAAAATAAAGCTAGTCAAAAGCCTGAACGGCAGGCTGCAAAAGCACAAGGCCACGGCGGAGTCCCTCGGGCTTCGCAAGATCGGCGCGGAGACGATCCAGCCGGATAACGCTCCGACGCGCGGAAAAATAGAGCTGATAAAATACCTCATCTCCGTGACACAAGAATAGCAGTAAGGAGGGACTTTACTATGCAGATACACGAGCTTGCCCCCGCGCCCGGTTCCACGCACGCCGGCAAACGCCGCGGACGCGGTATCGGGACCGGCAACGGAAAGACGGGCGGACGCGGGCACAAGGGACAGAAAGCGAGAAGCGGCGGCGGAGTACGCGTCGGCTTCGAGGGCGGGCAGATGCCGCTCTCAAGGCGCGTCCCCAAGCGCGGCTTTAACAACATATTCGCCAAACCCCTTGAATCCGTGAATGTCCGCGAGCTTGACAAGTTTCCGGACGGTTCGGAGGTCGGGGCCGAGGAGCTTCTCGCCATCGGGCTTTTGTCAAAATGCCGCTGGGGTGTCAAAATACTCGGAAGCGGCGAGATCACCAAAAAACTCACGGTCCGGGCGTCGGCGTTTTCGGAGTCGGCAAAGGCGAAGATCGAAGCGGCCGGGGGAAAGGCTGAGGTGGTTTAAGTGATCGAGACCCTGCGTAACGCTTGGAAAATCGAGGACATCAGAAAAAAACTTGTTTTTATGATGTTCATCGTGTTGCTGTACCGTCTCGGTAACGCGGTCGTCGTGCCGTATATCGACACGGAATTGCTGAAGAGTTATTTCAGCAGCAACAGCGGGACGATACTCGGCCTGATGAACACGATGTCGGGCTCGGCGCTTGAGCGCGCGTCAATATTCGCGCTGTCGATCCAGCCGTACATCAACGCGTCCATCATAATCCAGCTTTTGCAGATCGCCATCCCCGCGCTTGAGCGCATACAAAAAGAGGGCGGCGAGGAAGGCAAGAAGACGATGGAGCGCGTCACGCGATACTCCGCCGTGGCGATAGGCGTTTTGCAGGGCTACGGCTATTATGTGCTCATTTCAAACGGGATGAGCGGATCGAGCTTCCTTGAAGCGGGCGCTACGGGCTTTTGGCCCGCGGCCGTCATAGTCGGAAGCTTCGTCGCGGGCTCCACGCTGCTGATGTGGATGGGCGAGCAGATCACGGAATTCGGCATCGGCAACGGGATATCGATAATATTGTTTGTAAGCATAGTTTCGCGCTTCCCGTCCTCCATAGCGGGAATGGCGCAGAGCATAATGTCAGCGCCGTCGAGCTGGTGGCTGTACGTGCTTATGCTCATCGGGGCGCTGGCGATCATGGTGCTTATCGTGATAGTCACGAATTCCGAGCGCAGGATACCGATTCAGTATTCAAAGCGCGTCGTCGGGCGGAAGATGTACGGCGGGCAGACGACTCATCTGCCGATGAAGGTGAATATGGCGGGCGTGCTGCCGATCATCTTCGCGCAGTCGATAGCGTCCATTCCGGCGACGATAGCGGCCTTCGTGCCGAGGTGGGCGAATTCGACGTTCATCACAAAGACGTTCGGTACGACGAGCTGGCTGTATATGGGCGTGTATTTCCTGCTGATAGTCTTCTTCTCGTACTTCTATTCGACGATACAGTTCAACCCGATTGAGATAGCGAACAACCTGAAAAAGAACGCCGGTATGATCCCCGGGATACGCCCCGGCAGACCTACCTCCGAGTTTATACAAAAGGTGCTTACGAAGATCACGCTGTTCGGCGCCGTATACCTCGCGATCATCGCGATCGTGCCGATAATGATAAGCCACTTTTCGCCGACGGCGGCAGCCTCCGGCATTTCGCTCGGCGGCACAAGCATAATAATCGTCATATCTGTTGCGCTTGAGACGATAAAGCAGCTTGAGGCGCAAATGCTGATGCGGCACTACAAGGGGTTCCTTGAGTGAGTAACGGGAGGTATTTATGAAGCTTGTACTGCTCGGGGCGCCGGGCGCCGGAAAGGGTACGCAGGCGCAGATATTATCGGAAAAGCTCGGCGTCCCGATGATTTCGACCGGCAACATCCTGCGCGCGGCCGTCAAAAACGAGACTCCGGTCGGACTTCGCGCGAAGGCGTATATGGACTCCGGCGAGCTCGTCCCCGACGAGGTCATAATCGGGATAATGCGCGAGCGGATGGCGGAGCCCGACTGCGCCGGCGGCTATATCCTCGACGGTATGCCGAGAACGATAACACAGGCGAAGGCGCTTGATACGGGCGGCGTAGAGGTCGAAACGGCGCTGACGATAGAAATTTCCGACGAGGAGATCATCGCGCGTATGTCCGGGCGCAGAGTCTGCCCCGACTGCGGGGAGACGTACCACACGGTATACGAACCGCCCGACAAAGAGGGCGTATGCGACAAGTGCGGACGCGCGCTGACTATCCGCCGCGACGATGAGCCGGAGACCGTGAAAAACCGCCTAAAGGTCTATCACGCCGAAACGGAGCCGCTGAAGGATTTTTACGCCGCGCGCGGAAAGCTGCTGACCGTCGAAAACCGGGACGGTATAGCGGAGACGACAAAGATTATTTTCGAGGCTCTGGGAATTTGAGTATGATCACACTCAAAGCTCCGCGGGAAATAGAGCTGATGCGCCGTGCGGGGAAAATTACCGCGGCGGCCCGCGCCTTGGCGGGGGCAATGGTGAGCGTCGGCGTAACGACACAGAGGATAGACAGAGAGGTCAGAGATTATATCATTTCCGAGGGCGCCAAGCCCGCGTTTCTCGGATACGGAGGGTTTCCGAACAGCGTGTGTATTTCGGTGAACAGCGAAGTGATCCACGGTATCCCGGGAAAACGCGCGCTGCGGGAAGGAGACGTCGTGAGTATCGACGTCGGAGCGGAAAAGGACGGCTTTATCGGGGACTGCGCCGCGACGTATATCGTCGGAGAGGGCACTCCGGAGGCAAGGCGGCTCGTGCAGGTGACGAGGCAAAGCTTTTTCGAGGCGCTCCGCTTCATGAGGATGGGCTGCCGCGTATCGGATATATCCCGCGCCGTGCAGAGCTGCGCCGAAGGAAACGGATTTTCGGTGGTGCGGGACTACGTCGGGCACGGAGTGGGCAGGCGGATGCACGAATCGCCCGAGATACCGAACTTCGTCGAGGAGCCGAGACGCGGGGCCGACCCGAGACTGCTGGCGGGTATGACGATAGCGGTCGAGCCTATGGTGAACGCCGGAGCGGCGGAGGTAAAGGTTCTCGCAGACGGCTGGACAGTCGTGACGGACGATGGCAGGCTCTCGGCGCATTACGAGAACACCGTGCTGATAACAGACGGCGAGCCGGAGATTCTCACCGCGCACGAAGCGATGTGAGCCGGCGATATGTAAAGCGGAGATATGTGAACGGATGGAAACGGACAGTACTGAGCGGCCAGCGATATCTGACATTGTGAAATCGCTGAAAGGGCGTGACGCGGGCAGAGAATTCTTCGTTACGGCGGAGGACGGCGAGTATGTGTACCTCGCGGACGGACGGTTGCGGAGGATAGAAAGCCCGAAGAAGAAGAAAAGGAAGCACGTACTGCGCGCGGAAGGCTCCGATTCGCGCGCGGCGGAGAAGCTGAGGAGCGGAGAAAAGGTGACGAACGCGGAGCTGCGGCGCGCGCTGTCAGAACGCGCGGGGAACGCCCAAGAGGTGAAAAAACCGGTGGAAAAACCGGCGAGAGGACCGGCAAAGCCGGGAAAAGCCGCGGAGAAGGCTGAAAAGGCTAAAGGAGGTATGCACATTGGCTAAGGAAGATATGATCGAAACCGAAGGCGTTGTGACGGAGGCGCTGCCCAACACGATGTTCCGCGTGGACATCGGAAAAGGGCACGTGATACTTGCGCATATCTCGGGCAAGCTGCGCCAGCACTACATTCGCATCGTGCCGGGCGACAAAGTGACGGTACAAATGTCGCCGTACGATTTGACGCGCGGCAGGATAACCTGGAGGTCGAGGTGACGGGCGCGGGGGCCGCGCCCGGAGGCCGGATATTGACCCGGAGGCAAATAACGACCCGGAGGCAAATAACGAAAGGAATTGGTGACAATGAAAGTAAGAGCGTCGGTAAAGCCAATGTGTGAAAAGTGCAAAGTGATCCGGAGACGAGGCCGGGTCATGGTGATTTGCGAAAACCCTAAGCACAAGCAGCGACAAGGCTGAGAAAGGATTGGTTATCAGGTATGGCACGTATTTCCGGTATTGACCTGCCCAAGGACAAACGCATTGAGGTAGGGCTCACCTATGTTTTCGGCATAGGGATCGCAAGCGCGCGCAAGATTCTCGAACGGACGGGCATTGACCCGGACACGCGCGTCAAGGACTTGACGGAGGCGCAGGAGTCGGCGCTCCGCGAGGTCATAGACAAGCAGTTCACCGTAGAGGGCGATCTGCGCCGCTCCGTCGCGCTTGATATAAAGCGCCTGACGGAGATAGGCAGCTACCGCGGGACAAGGCACCGCCGCGGGCTCCCCGTGCGCGGGCAGCGCTCTAAGACGAACGCCCGCACCCGCAAGGGGCCGAAGCGCACTATAGCGAACAAGAAGAAGTAAGGAGGAAAAGCATATATGGCAGCAGCGACCAAGGGAAAGGCGAAGGCGCGCACGCGCCGCCGCGAACGGAAGAATATCGAAAAGGGAGCCGTGCATATCCGTTCCTCCTTTAACAACACGATGATCACTATAACGGACGTGTCCGGTAACGCCATTTCGTGGGCGTCGGCGGGCGAAATGGGCTTCAAGGGAAGCCGCAAGTCCACGCCCTACGCCGCGCAGACCGCGGCGGAAACGGCGGCGAAGGCCGCGATGGAGCACGGGCTTAAAACCGTCGAGGTGTTCGTCAAGGGTCCGGGACAGGGCAGGGAAGCGGCGATCCGCGCGTTGCAGTCCGCGGGGCTCGAGGTGACGATGATAAAGGACGTTACGCCGATACCGCACAACGGATGCCGTCCGCCCAAGCGGCGCCGCGTATAGGCGCGGAGCTTTGCGCAATTGTGAATTGGAGGTAATTCTGATAAATGGCAAGATATACTGACGCGGTCTGCCGCCTTTGCCGCCGCGAGGCGCAGAAGCTCTTTCTGAAAGGAGATCGCTGTTACACGGACAAGTGCGCGGCTGAGCGCCGCGCGTATCCGCCCGGAGTACACGGGCAGGGCAGGGCGAAGGTATCCGAATACGGTACGCAGCTCCGTGAGAAGCAAAAGGCGAAGCGCTATTACGGCGTGCTTGAGTCGCAGTTCAGAAGCTATTTTGAAATGGCAAACCGCAAGCACGGCAAGACGGGCGAGAATCTGCTGTCGATACTCGAAACGCGGCTCGACAACACGGTGTACCGCCTCGGCTTCGCGATGAGCCGCGCGGAGGCGAGACAGCTCGTGCTGCACAACCATTTCACGGTCGACGGGAAAAAGGTGAACATACCCTCCTTCCTCGTAAAACCGGGAATGACAGTCGCGCTTAAAGATTCCAGCCGTAAGCTGGATAAGTTTAAGTCGTCGATAGAGGCGAACGCGTCCCGCAAAGCCCCGAAATGGCTTGATTACGACGCGGAGGGCCACGCCGCGAGGGTCGTAGCCGAGCCCGTGCGTGAGGATATCGATCTGCCGGTCGAAGAGCAGCTCATCGTTGAGCTTTATTCCAAGTAACGCCCGGAGCTTATCCGACGGCGCCGGCGGGCAAATGGCAATTATGGAATGGCAAGTATAGAATGGCAGGTATAGAATGGCAAGTTATAGAATTATTCAGAATAACAGACCGGAAACGCTTCCGGCTTGCCCTCAAATTGGATAGCTGGCTTGATCCGGCGCAATGCGCCGGGAAATTTGCTCCGGCGGTGACACGCCGGGAAAATTGAAGGAGGGTATATATGGTTGAAATTGAAAGGCCGCGCATTGAGTGCATTGAGCTGCCGGGCGACGACGCGCACGGCAAGTACATCATTGAGCCGTTAGAGCGCGGATACGGCACGACGCTTGGGAACTCGATCCGCAGGATACTGCTTTCGTCGCTCCCCGGAACGGCCGTCACGTCGGTGAAATTCGCGGGGATACAGCACGAGTTTTCGACGATCCCCGGGGTGAAGGAGGATGTCACGGAGATAATCCTGAACCTCAAGCGCCTCATCGCGAGGCTTTACACGGATATGCCGAAAACCGTCTATATCGAGGTCTCCGGTGAGCGCGAGGTCACGGCGGCGGACATTATGGCCGACGCGGAGGTCGAGATACTAAATCCGAAGCTGCATATCGCGACGCTCTCGCAGGACGCCACGCTGCGGATGGAGATGACTATAGCGCACGGGCGCGGCTACGTTTCCGCGGAGCGCAACAAGCTCGCCCAGCCGATAATCGGCGTCATACCGGTGGATTCGATCTACACGCCGGTGCTTAAGGTCAATTACACGGTGGAAAATACGCGCGTCGGAAATATGACGGACTTTGACAAGCTGACGCTTGAGGTGTGGACGGACAACACCATCTCGGCGCGCGACGCGCTGTCCCTCGGGGCGAAAATACTCTGCGACCACTTCGAGCTGTTCACGGATTTGTCCGAGGAGGCGAGCGGCCGCAGCATAATCATCGAAAAGATCGAAACGCAGCCGGACAAGGTGCTCGAAATGACTATCGAGGAGCTCGATTTATCGGTGCGCAGCTTCAACTGCCTCAAGCGCGCGAATATAAACACGGTGGAAGATTTGATTTCGCGGACTGAGGAGGAGATGATAAAGGTCCGGAATCTCGGCCGCAAGTCCCTCGAGGAGGTCGTGCACAAGCTGACGATGATGGGTCTGAGCCTCGCGGACGGGGAGCTCTGACTCGCAAGATACGCGAATGAAGCTTACGGCGGATTTTGAATCCGGCAAATTAAAGGAGTGATTTTTATGCCCGGAACACGCAAGCTCGGAAAGACGAGCGATATACGGCGCGCGATGCTGCGCCAGCAGGTCACGGATTTTCTCGACTACGGCAGGATGGAGACCACGGTGGAGCGCGCGAAGGAAATAGCGCCGATGGCCGAAAAAATGATCACGCTCGGAAAGAAAAACACGCTCGCCTCACGCCGCTCGGCGCTCGGCTTTATCACGAGGGAGGACGTCGTCACGAAGGTGTTTTCCGAGACGGCGCAGAGCTATTCGGAGCGCAACGGCGGCTATACGCGCATCACGCGCACGGGGCCGCGCCGCGGCGATGCGGCGGAGATGGCCGTAATAGAGCTCGTATAAAGCCTGAAACAAGATAAAAAAGCGCCGAGGGGAGACAGTTCTCCTCTCGGCGCTTTTTTCTGTGGCCGCCGCACAATTATTTTTCCGAATATTCCGCCGCTTTCGCGTCGCAGGCGATAACGGCCTCGATGAGCGCGGAGCGGAAGCCGCGATCCTCGAGCACGCGCACGGCCTCGATAGTGCTGCCGGACGGAGAGCACACGTTATCCTTCAGCCGCCCCGGGTGCTCTCCCGTTTCAAGCGCCATTTTTGCCGAGCCGAGAACGGTCTGCGCGGCGAGCCTGATGGCCGTCGCCCGCGGGACGCCGTTGCGCACGGCGGCGTCCGCCATAGCCTCGAGCATAATGAACACATAGGCCGGGCTGCTGGCCGTGAGGCCCGTGATGCGCGAGAGCAGCTTTTCCTCCAAGACCTCGACCTCGCCGCACGAGGCGAGCAGCGCCGTGACAGCGTCCTTTTCGCCGTCAGATAGCCCGTCGCCGAATGAGACGCACAGCATACCCGCGCGCACGAGCGCCGGCGTATTCGGCATAACGCGCACGACGCGGCATTTCCCGCCGGTCAGCTCCGTTATTTTTACGACCGAAAGCCCGAGGACTATTGAAAGGACGATTTTCTTTTCGTCCAAAGCGTCCGCGATAGAGGCTAAGACCGCCGCCGCCGCATCCGGCTTCACGGCGAGTATTATCAAATCGCAATCCCGCGCGAGCTCCGCGGGATTGCCGGCGACGGATACGCCGAATTCGGACTTAAACGCGCTGGCCTTGGCGGGGGAGGTATCGCAGCACCAAGCGCTTTTTCCCGGCAGCGCGCCGGAGGTCAGCATACCGCGCAAAAGCGCGCCGCCCATATTGCCTACGCCGATAAAACCTGTGGTCATATGAAATCTCCTTTGTATGGATGGCGGCGCGGGACCGCCGGGATTTAGCTGTTGTCGCCGCGCCGTTGCGGCTGATATGGAATCATACGCCTTTTTCGGCGTTATGTCAATTGAATGATGAAAGGGCGGCCAAGCGGCCGCCCTTTCAAATACGTTATAGACGCTGTGTTATCCCAGCGACGGATATTCCTTGTACTCCGCCGGAGGCGTAGCGCGGGACTCGTACATATCGAG
>JAISFB010000026.1 GCA_031263805.1 Oscillospiraceae bacterium | reverse complement strand
ATATTCTCCATATCGTCCTCGTCCGCGCCGGAGCTTTTCATCATCGCGTTCGTGACCGCGACGACGGCCGCCCGCCCGCCGAAAAGAAACTCCATATCCGAATATATCATACCCTCTATGGCGACGCGGGCGCGCGTCCTCGAACGAAACAGCAGCCGATTCAGCCCCGCAATGTCGGCGCCGAGCGAAGCTAAGCGCGAGGCCGTGAGAAGCGCGCCGGCGTCCGTGTTGTCATAGGAAAAGCAGCCCGTATCCGTCGCGACCGCTATGTAAAGCGCCGAAACCGCGTCGGGCCCGAGCTCGCCGAGGCGCGATATTACGTCGAATATGATTTCGCCGCAGGACGCGCGCGCCGGGTCGCAGAGCGTGCGTTTCGCGTAAAGCGTGTTCGAGGGATGGTGGTCTATCGCGAGCTCAATATCGGCGGGGGCTATGAGCTTTGATACGGCGTCCGGAAAAAGCTCCGGCGACGCCGTGTCCACGGCGATAACGGTGTCCGGGATAAAATCGTCCGGCGCGTGGAATTTTTCGATGAACGGCAGATAGCGCGCCGTCGTCTCGGGGTTGTTTACGGCGTATGCCGTCTTACCGGCGGCGCGGAGCGCGGAGGCGAGAGCCGCGGCGGAGCCGAGCGTGTCCCCGTCCGGGCGGCGGTGCGTTATGATGAGAAAGCGGTCGCGCTCAGACAGCCAGGCGGCGCATTCGTCTATCGTTATCGTCGTCGTCATTTCTTAAAGCTCCGTTTCAGGCGTCGCCGCCGCTTCATCGCCGCCGAACTCTTCCTCCGGAGTGATGTTCAGCTCTGAAATGATTGAGTTTATCCGCGCGCCGCGCTCGATGGAGCGGTCGAGGTGGAAGATGAGCTCCGGAACGGCGCGCAGTGAAAGCGACGCGCCGAGCTCGCGCCGCAGATAGCCGGAGGCGGATTTAAGGCCCCGCATAAGGCTCCGTTCGTCGGAGAGCCCGAGCGCCGAGAGATAGACGTTGCAGTATTTCAGATCGCCAGTCGTCTCTACCGACGTCACGGAGAGCAGCCCCTGATTCACGCGCGGGTCCTTTACGCCGCGCAGAAACGAAGCGACGGCGCGCTCAATGTCCGAATTTATCCTTTGCATCCTGTTTGAAGCCATTTTTCTCTCCCCCTCGGCCCTTCATCCTTTGCGAGGTCTATTCCCTGATCTGCTCCATAACGAAAGCCTCTAAAATATCGCCCTCGAGGATATCGTTGTATTTTTCGACGGTTATGCCGCATTCGTAGTTCGACGCGACCTCGCGCACGTCGTCCTTAAAGCGGCGAAGCGAGCCGATGGCGCCCGTATGAATTACCTCGCCGTCCCGTATAACGCGGAGCATACAGCCGCGCTGTATTTTCCCGTCCTGAACGTAAGAGCCCGCGACGACTCCGATATTCGACACGGTTATTATCTGGCGCACCTCAGCGTGGCCTATGACCGCCTCGCGGTATTTCGGGGCTTTCAGACCGCGCACCGCAGCCTCTATCTCGCGGATGCAGTCGTAGATTATACTGTGCCGGCGGATATCTACGCCGCTCCTCACGGCGGAGTCGCGCGCCGCGTTGTCCGGCTGCACGTTAAAGGCTATTATGACGGCGCCGCTCGTCGCGGCGAGCATAACGTCCGATTCGCTGACCGCGCCGACGGCGGAATGGATGACGCGCACGCGCACCTCGTCCCCGGAAAGCTTTTCGAGAGAGGTTTTCAGCGCCTCCGCGGAGCCCTGCACGTCGGCCTTTATGATTATATTGAGGTCCTTCAGCTCGCCCTGCTGGATTTTCGCGAAAAAGTCGTCGAGAGAGACTTTTACCTCGACCACGCCGGCGTTCTTGCGCTCGGTGCGGCGCTGCTCCGCTAAATCGCGGGCCATACGCTCGTCGGATACGGCGTTGAACTGCTCTCCCGCCTCCGGGACCTCCGACATTCCGGTGATCTCGACGGGCACGGACGGCCCGGCCTGCGTTATTTGCTCTCCGCGGTCGTTCGTCATGACGCGCACGCGCCCGACGGCTGTTCCGGCGATTATGAGGTCTCCCGTATTCAGGACGCCGTTTTGGACGAGCGCCGTCATAATTGGGCCGCGGCCGCGGTCGAGGCGCGCTTCTATCACGGCGCCGCGCGCGAGGCGGTTCGGGTTAGCGCGGAGCTCGCCCATTTCAGCCGTCAGCACTATCATTTGCAGAAGATTTTCTATGCCCTCGCCCGTTTTCGCCGAAACGGGGCAGATTATCGTGTCGCCGCCCCACTCCTCGGATACGAGGCCGTATTCCGTGAGCTGCTGTTTTATCTTATCGATATTCGCGCCGGGCGCGTCTATCTTGTTTATCGCGACGATTATCGGTATCTCCGCGGCCTGCGCGTGATTTATCGACTCAACCGTCTGCGGCATCACGCCGTCGTCCGCCGCGATGGTCAGCACGGCGATATCCGTCACCATCGCGCCGCGCGCGCGCATAGCCGTGAACGCCTCGTGCCCCGGCGTGTCGAGAAAGGTTATCGGGCTGCCGTCTATCGAGACTCTGTAAGCGCCGATGTGCTGAGTGATACCGCCCGCTTCGCCGGAAGCGACGTCTGACCTGCGTATCCTGTCGAGCAGAGACGTTTTGCCGTGATCGACGTGACCCATGACGACGACGACGGGCGCGCGCGGTAAAAGCTCGTCGTCCGAGTCCTCGCGCACGTCGATGAGGCGGTCCTCTATCGTCATCACGACCTCGCGCTCGACCTTACAGCCGAGCTCGATAGCGACAAGCGCCGCCGTTTCATAGTCGATAATTTCGGAAACGGACGCCATCACTCCGAGCTTCATCAGGTTTTTCACGACCTCCGCGCCGCTCTTTTTCATACGCGAGGCGAGCTCTCCGACCGAAATTTCGTCCGGGATCGCGACCTTGAGCGGCGCTTTTTTCGCGATTTCAAACTGAAGGCGCTGCATCCTGTCGCGTTCCTCGGCGCGGCGCTTGGCTGTAGACGCCATCGTCGGCGTTCTCGTCTGATTTTTCTTGTTGAATTTTTCCCGGCCGCGCTTCATATTTTCGGCGCGCTCCGGCACGAGCCTATCCAGCCGGTCGTCGTATTTCGCGATATTCATAGTCGCGCCCGAGGTGTCTATGACGCGCTTTTCCGGCGCCTGCCGGGGGACGAACTGGCGCTGCGGCCTTTCCTCCCGCTTTGGGGCGGCGGCGCCTGCTTTGGCAGGCTCCTGAGCCGCGGGCGACGGCGCTGACGGCTCGCCATCTCCGGCGGCGGCTGCAACGGCGGGCTGTGGCGCCGACGTGTCGAATATCTCCTCTATGGTTTCGATCTGGTTGCCCATCGTGACGCACTGAAAAATGACGTCAAGCTCCTCCGAAGTCAAAACCTGCATATGGTTCTTCGGGGCTGTGGCGTATTTTTTCAGTATTTCCGCTATGGTTTTGTTGGAGACGTTGAGGTCCTTTGCCACCTCATACACTCTGTATTTCATCATCGTACTCATTGTTTTAACCTCCCTGTCCCGGCGTAGTTGTCCGATTTAATGTTTTCGGCGGCGATTGGCCGCAAGCCGCGCAGTCCGCCCCGCACGCTTTGCCGCAGGCCCCGCGGCCTGACTTACCGCCTCGCTTTCGCGCCGTTCTCGCCCGTCTTCGCGTCAACTCCCGCGCGGCGTTCTCGCGCAGGGCCTCCGCGAGGGCCGCGTATTTTTCGGGATCGCGCTCCGAAAGCCGGGACGCGACGCCGAAGGCGAGGCCGGAGTCCATAATGGCAATTGTCCCCGGCAGCCCGCGCCCTATGACTCGGGCAAGCTCTACCTTTGACGCGCCGAGCTCCGCGTAAGCTATGCCGCCCGCCGAAGCGGCGGCGCCCGCGCGGCGCTTTGACGCTGCCGAGGCGTCCGACGCCGAAAGTATCAGCCGCGCCTTCCGCCCCCGCGCGGCGGCGGAGACGGCGTCCCCGCCGATTTCCAGCAGCCCCGCTTTTTTCGCTATTCCTATCAAGCTAAGCGTTTTGTTCATTCTCCGCCTCCATCTGTTGCCGCAGAGCGGCTATAATATCGTCCGACACGGCTTTTCCGAGCGCGCGCGCCAGCGCCCTTGATTTCGCGGCGCGTTTCAGGCATTCCGCGCTGCGGCATATATACGCCCCGCGCCCGTTCGCGCGCCCGCGCAGATCGAGCGAAATTTCGCCCTCCGGAGAACGCACGACGCGCAAAAGCTCCTTCTTCGGCTTCATTGTGCGGCAGCCGAGGCATTGGCGCATCGGGATTTTTTTCTGGGCGTTTTGGGGCGTT
This sequence comes from Oscillospiraceae bacterium, assembly GCA_031263805.1. GTDB lineage: Bacteria > Bacillota > Clostridia > Oscillospirales > Oscillospiraceae > JAIRRO01. Next base: position 1,740 of record JAISFB010000026.1, on the reverse strand, counting down.
GACGGCAATTTTGTTACCTCCGGAAAAATTTTTCGGAATTGAGCCGGTATTCTTAATACTGGGACTGCGGCTTGATGTCTATCTTATAGCCCGTCAGCCGCGCGGCGAGGCGCACATTCTGCCCCTCTTTGCCGATGGCGAGCGAGAGCTGCGAATCGGGGACGATGACGCGGCAGGATCGCTTTTCGTCGAGCAGCGTAACGCTCGTCACGTCGCTCGGCGCGAGGGCCGCGGAAATGTATTCGACGATCTCCTCGCTGTATTTCACAATGTCGATCTTCTCTCGGTTCAGCTCGTCCACGACGGCGTTGACGCGCGACCCGCGCGGCCCGACGCACGCGCCGATAGGCTCGACGGACGGATCGTTCGTCATAACGGATATCTTCGTGCGCGAGCCCGGTTCGCGGGCAATGCTTTTTATCTCGACGATCCCCTCTGATATCTCCGGGACCTCCAGCTCGAAAAGCTTTTTTACAAGCCCCGGATGCGTGCGGGAGATCAAGACCTGCGGCCCGCGCGTCGCCTTGCGCACCTCGACGACGTAGACCTTTATATAGCCGCCCTCGTGCATACGCTCGCCGGGTATGCACTCCGCCGCGGGGAGCAGTGCCTCCGTGTACTCGGTGTTCGACGTTATCGCGATAGAAATGCCGCCCGTCCTCGGATCCACCTGGGTGATCGTGCCCGTCAGTATTTCGTGCTCCTTCGACGTAAATTCGTCGTACACCATACTGCGCTCGGCCTCGCGTATGCCCTGGATGATGACCTGCTTGGCGGCCTGCGCCGCTATGCGCCCGAACTTGCGCGCGTCGATCTCCTCGCGGACGACGTCGCCGGCCTTATAGCGCTTATTTATTTCACGCGCCGCCTCGAGCGAAATTTCGGTCTCGGGGTTTTCGGGTTCCTCGGCGACCGTGCGCTCGATGTACATATCGATCGTGTTTTTCTTGGGATTCAGCACGACGTGCGCCGCCTCGGCCGCCTCCGGCATATCCTTTCTCAGCGCGGCGAGCATCGCCTGCTCGATCCTGTCGAGTATATACTCCTGGGATATGCCCTTCTCACTCTCAATATCGGCAATCGCCGAGAAAAATTCCGCGTTAACAGTCGCGCTCATAGTTATGACCTTTCCTTTTCCTTATCAATATGGCTCAGACTTATGGCTTAAGCTTATCAGCTCAGCCTCAGCTTCACGTTCGCGATCTCGCTTTTCGTGAATTTCTCCGTCTCGCCGCCGACGTCAAGCGTGACGTCCCCGCCGCCGTATCCCGAGAGCAGCCCGACGTACTCGCGCTTTCCGTTTTTCGCGCCGTAGAGCTTGACCTCTACGAGGCTGCCGAGGAAGCGCTCGAAATCCGACGGGCGGCGCAGGCTCCGCTCTAAGCCCGCGGAGCTGACCTCGAACGTATAGCCCTCGTCCGGGAAAATCGACTCCCGCTCGTCGAGCAGCGGGTCGAGCGCGCGGGATACGGCCTCGCAGTCGTCGATCCCGACTCCCGTTCCGGCATCCTTGGGAGTGTCGATGGGAGCGTCGATATACACGCGCAGAAAATAATTTCCGGCTTCCCTGACGAACTCCGCGTCCCAAAGCTCCAGCCCGCGCTCTTTGAGGATAGGAAGCGCCAGCTCAGAGACGATATCAGCTATTTTTTTGCTCATTTTCCTATCCCTCCGGTCTTTTTGCAGGCTTCCCGTCGTGCAATAAAAATGAGTGGGGACTCCCACTCACAGCTCCGAAAC
>JAISFB010000019.1 GCA_031263805.1 Oscillospiraceae bacterium | reverse complement strand
GCCGTGTACCTGACGTTCCAAGAGTATTTTGAAAAGCTGAAAAACGACCCCGTGCGCTGGGGAAAGCCGCTAGCGGCGCTTTTAGGCGCGCTGGACGCGCAGATGGGGCTCGAAATCGCCGCCGTAGGCGGCAAGGACAGTATGTCGGGCTCGTTTGAGCCGGAAGGAGACGGCTCGGAGCTCGGCGTACCTCCGACGTTGATATCTTTCGCCGTCGCGCCGGCGGACGCGCGCGTGATAATCTCGCCGGAATTCAAGGCGGCGGGGCGCGAGGTCGCGCTGTTCCGGGCCGGAGAGACTCTCGCGGAGACGAAAGCTATGTGGCGGCGGGTTTACGAGGCGATCAAGACTGGGGCGATCGTCTCGGCGTGGGCTTCGGACTCTCTTGGCTTGGAAGATATGTTCTCGTGTATGTGTTTCGGTAACGGGATCGGGTTTGAGCACAACAATCGCGTGGACTTAGTCACCTCGGCGGGCGCGATATTTGCGGAAATGACGAGGCGCGTTGAGGGCTCTGAGGTTATAGGGATGACAATACGGGAGCCGGTTTTGAGCTTGTTCGGCGAAGCTTCGCCGCTGGAGGAATTGCTCGCGGAGCAGGAGGGCGTATTGGAGAGCGTATTCCCGACGCGCACGGCCCCCGGCGGCGCGGTCCCCGCGCTGTCGTATGAAAAGCGTCCCGCTTACGGCGCGGCTGCGAAAATCGCGAGGCCGCGCGCCTGCGTGTTCGCCTTCCCCGGCACGAACAGCGAAATAGATACGCAGCGCGCGCTTATACGCGCGGGCGCCGAGGCGGAGATCGTCGTTTTGCGGAATCTGACGCCGGCGGCGCTTGCGGAATCTATAGAAGCCTCCCGCGCGGCGATCCGCCGCAGCCAGATAGTCGTGCTGCCGGGCGGCTTTGCCGGCGGGGACGAGCCGGACGGCAGCGCGAAGTTCATAACAGCGTTTTTCCGCAGCCCCGCCGTTACGGACGCGGTGCGGGAGCTTTTGCAAAAACGGGACGGGCTGATGCTCGGGATATGCAACGGGTTTCAGGCGCTTGTTAAGCTCGGGCTTGTGCCGTTCGGCGATATCGCGCCGCCGGAGAAAAACGAATTTACGCTGACGCACAATATCATCGGGCGGCATCAGGCGAAGTATGTTTATACGCGCGTGGCGTCTGTCGCTTCGCCGTGGATGGCGTTGTCGCACGTGGGGGACGTTTACGCCTTGCCGGTCTCGCACGGGGAGGGGCGCTTCGTCGCGCCGGAGGCCTCTCTCGGCGAATTGGCGGAGCGCGGGCTGATCGCGACGCAGTATTGCGGCTTGTCGGGGGCCCCGTCAATGGATATTGCGGTAAATCCGAACGGGTCGCGGCTCGCCGCCGAGGGGCTGTTCTCTCCGGACGGGCGCGTGTTCGGGAAGATGGGTCACTCGGAACGGCGGGGCGAGCTCGTCGCGAAAAATATCACGGGGAACAAATATCAGCCGGTATTTGAAAGCGGCGTTTACTATTATAAATAAAAGGGAGCGGACATAACGATGAGAGTAACTGACAGAGAGCTTATAAACCTCGCGGCGGCCATAAAGGAAAAGGCGCACAGCCCGTATTTGCGCTTCCCGACGGGAGCCGCTATCGAGTGCGCGGACGGAACGGTTTTCACAGGCTGCCGCATAGAAAACGCGGCCTCCGGCGTGGCCGTATGCGCCGAGACCGCCGCGATTGCCGCCGCGGTGGCGGCGGGCTTTAAGAGCTTCAAGAGGATCGCCATCGTGTCGGACGGGGCGGCCTACTGCCTGCCGTGCGGCGCCTGCCGGCAGACGCTGAATGAATTTTCGCCGGATATCGAGGTGCTCGCGTCCCGCGCGGACGGCCGGTATGTGAGCTACCGGCTTTCGGAGCTGCTGCCGCGCGCGTTCGGGCGGGATACAATATAAAATTTCTGCGGTGAAGCCTTTGCGCCCGGACGATTATTGCGATTTCTGGGCGATTTCCGGGCCATTTCCGAAACCGCCGATACGAGCGCGCGCAGCTCCCGCGCCGTGTTGTACGCCGACACGCTGAGCCGAACCGTACCCGTTTCAAACGTCCCCGCCGTCCTGTGCGCCTCCGGCGCGCAGTGCAGGCCCGCGCGCACGGCGAAGCCCCGGCGCGAAAGCTCCTCCGCCGCCGCCTCGCATTCCGTATGCTTGAGCCGAAAAGACAACACGCCCGCACGGTTTTTGCCGCTCCCGCCAAATACGCGCACGCCCGGAAGCTCCGCCAAGCCGCGCGCCGCCTCGTCTGTCAGCCCGCGCGCGTGCTCCAAAATGCGCGTCTCTCCGCGCGAGAGGACGAATTTGATCCCCTCGCTCAGCCCGGCGATCCCGGGCATATTGTGCGTGCCGGCCTCTAACGCGTCCGGCAGGAACGCCGGCATCGCGTCAGACGCCGAATCGCTCCCCGTGCCGCCCTGCATTATGCCGAAAACGCCGTCAGCCGGGCCGCGGCACAGCAGCAGGCCCGTGCCCTGCGGCCCGTAAAGCCCCTTGTGCCCGGGCATCGCGATAAATTCCGCACCGAGCGAGAGCATATTTATCGGGACCGAGCCAGCCGACTGCGACGCGTCGATTATCAGCGGCACGCCGTGCGCGCGGCACAGCGCCGCTATGCGCTCCGCCGGCTGGATATATCCGAAAACGTTTGACACGTGATTCAGCACGGCGAAGGCGATACGCCCGCGATCAAGCGCGCTTGCAAACGCGCGGAGCAAGCCCTCCGGCTCGAACAACTCGGAGCGCGCGACCAAAGCTTCGATCCCGGCGGCCTTCAGCGGGCGCATGACAGAATTGTGCTCGTAACCGGAAATAAGCGCCGCGCCGCCGCGTGACGCAAGGTGCGCCAGCGAATTTATCGCGATATTGAGCCCGTGCGTCGCGCTGGACGTGAGCACGACGTTCGCCGGGTCCGGGACGTTGAACAGCCGCGCGGCAAGCTCCCGGCATTCATACGCCGCCCGGGCGGCGCGCATAGACGCTGCGTGTCCGCCCCGCCCGGGGCTGGCGAGAGTATTCACCGCCGTTTTCATAGCCCGCGCGACGGCTTTGGGCTTTTGCAGCGTCGTCGCCGCCGAATCGAGATATATCATAGGCTTGGCGCTCCGGCGGAGCCGTACGGGGAATAGCCCCCGTTTTCGCTTTGAATGAACACGCGCGCCGGCGGCAGCCCCGCGTTTTTAACGGCGGCGAGCGCCGCGGCAATATGCCGTCCCGACACCCGCACGCAGTAAGAGCACCCCGCGGGCGACAGCCCGCGCGGCGCGCGCGTCACGACGGCGCTTATTCCGGCGCTCTCCAGCGCCTTTGCCGTCCGTTGCGCATACGTCACGGAGCGGCATATCAGCAGATAATCAAGCATTTTCTTTCCCTCCGGCGGTTCTTTGGGGCGCGTGCGCCCCGCTGCGTTAATATATGCCGTTTGCAAACGCGCCGTGCCTGTGTTATGCTTGTTGTCGCATATTGGGGGGACTGCTATGATAATCTATTCCGGCGGAGAGGCTGACACGGAGCGGGCGGGGCGCGAGCTCGCCGCGAGGCTGTATCCCGGCGCCGTCGTCGCGCTGCGCGGCGGGCTCGGCGCGGGGAAAACCGTGTTCACGCGCGGGCTCGCGCGCGGGCTCGGCGTTACGGCGCGCATCGTCAGCCCAACTTTTAATATAGTAAATGAGTACGACGGCAGGCTGCCGCTGTTTCATTTTGATATGTACCGCATAAGCGGCGCGGAGGAGCTTTTCGGCATCGGCTTCGAGGAATATCTCGACCGCGGCGGCGTCGTGTGCGTCGAATGGAGCGAGCTTGTTGCCGAAGTCTTGCCCTCCGACGCGGTCCGCGTGACGATAGAAATCACCGGCGGCGACACGCGCAAAATAAAAATTGATGAGTGAGGCCGGACGATAAAATGAGCTTACCTATAACGCTTTCACTTGAATCCGGCGCCGCGCGCGTAACGCGCGCGGACGTGTCATTTAACGTGCGTGAGCGCACGGGGAACGCGGCGACACGCGCCGCGACGGAGGACGCTCCCATAATGCTTTCACTCGAATCTTCGGCAAAAGCGGCGTCCGTCGCGCTGACGCGCGACGGGAGGCTGCTCGCGCAATACTTTCACGACAGCGGGCTTACGCACAGCCGCACGCTGCTGAAAATGGCCGAGGATATTTTGCGAAATAACGATCTCGCGGTCGCGGACATCGCCCGCGTCGCCGTCGCGCGCGGCCCCGGCTCGTTCACGGGGATACGCATCGGCGTCGCCTCGGCAAAGGGCTTTGCATGGGGCGCCGATATCCCGGTTCGCGCTGTATCGACGCTCCGCGCGGCGGCGAGCGTTTTTGCGGACTTAGGCAGTGGAGTCGTCATTTTTCCGACCGAAAGCCCGCGCCCGGCAAATGACGGCGTCATTTGCCCAAATGCTATCCATCGCGGGACAAATGACGTAGTTATTTGCCCCGCGATGGACGCGCGGCGCGGCGAGGTGTACAACGCGCTGTTTGAAATCGGCATAGGCGGCATAACGCGCCTTGTCCCCGACAGGGCGCTCACGGCTGACTCGCTGGCGGAGGAGGCCGCGCGGAGCGGAAAAACGTATTTGCTGACGGGCGACGGCGCGCACGTCTGCGTCACGGCCTTTGACGCGCGCGGCGTTAAATACCGCCTCGCGCCGGCGCTGCTGCGGCTGCAATGCGCTTACGGCGTCGCGCTCGCCGCGGAAAACGCGCCGGATCTCACGGTGGCGGAGCTGACGCCGAATTATCTGCGCGCGTCACAGGCGGAACGGCTTTTCGGCCCGCCCGGAGAAGGCGGCGGGGCATAGTCCGACGATATTCAATTATATACAGAGGCTGCAAACGTGCGTTTTGCGCACGTTTTCTTCATTTTCTATATATATCATAACACAAAAATTTGTAAAAGACAAGACTGTTTCTTTCCGGATTTCGCGCTTATAATTGTGGCAACGGGCGACCGGGGCGGTCGCCCCTACATATTTGGG
>JAISFB010000189.1 GCA_031263805.1 Oscillospiraceae bacterium | reverse complement strand
CGCCCGGTTTTGTTGGCGAAAAGAAAAAAGCACCCGCTGGAGACGACCATAACGACCTTTATCGCCATGATCGTCCAGTTCGAGCGCTCGATAATATGCCCGACGGTGGAGATCAGCAGGGCGATGAAGCCCACGGAGCACAGCAGGTTGAACACGCGATCCTCGAAGCTGAGACTGCGGCTCAGAAGATATTTGGACATAAAACGCTTGTAAAGTTTCGCGATCGGCATCTCTCGCCCCTCCGTTTTCGGCTCGAATTTTGCTGCGGAGCCTCATTCTATCATCAGCGCGGGCGAATGTAAAGCGGAAAACTTGGGTCACTCCCCTCATTTTTGCCCTCTTGACAAATCGTATTACCGGTGTAGTATAATCACAGTGTTGAGGAAAAGACAACCATACATAAAGGAGAGCTTATCATTGATCAAGAGAAGCAGGAAACGCGCGCGCGCCGCGCTTGCCGCGCCGGCTGCGGTATTTATCGCCGCCGTCTTTGCCGCCTGCGCGTTGGGCGCGGAGCTCAAGACAGAGGAGAGCGAGCCGGCGGAGAGCTGGATAACCGAAGATCAACGCGAGCGGCAAGCTCAACAAGCTCCGGAGACCTTTGACGAGACGCCCACGCCAACAGACCTTGATACAGCCGTGTCCCAAGCGATAATTTCAAGCAACCGCGACAGGCGCTACGAAGGTAATTCAGGCGCGTTTCAAACGGAGGCGCACGTTACGCTGGCGGAGGTCGAGAGCGGTGATAGCGTGACGGTTTACGCTTACGCGCTTCATCTTGTGTACATCCTTGAAAACGGCGCGCTGCACGACGCCGCCGGCAGCGCTGCGCCCGTGGCAATTACGTTCAGCAGCGACGGCGACGGCGTATATAACTTGACCGAGTATTGGTATCCGGGAGAGGGCGGCTACTATATGCCCTCGATCAAGGAAAAGTTCCCGGAGGCTTTATGGGACAAGGTGGACACACAGCTTTATGCCGCCGATTGCTCGGCGGAGGCGCTGCGAAAAGCGCAAAATCACTTCGGCCTGACCGACTTTGCAAAGCCTGAAATCACTGTTCTCAAGCCGCTTGAAATCTCAGGGGGAGCAAGACCCGACTGGAGCGAGTATTTACGCGTTACCGACGATACCGACGGTGAAATACCCGAAGAGGATATCTATATATTCGACGCGAATGTAGACTACGGCAAGCCGGGCAAATACGCCTTCGACGTCATTATCCGCGATAAAGCGGGCAACGAGAACCGGTCTTCGTTTGAGGTGACCGTAAAATAGCGCAAGCCTAAATCCCGGCGACAGAACGGAGGTAAGATAAGTTATGGCCGAAATAAAGCCCCGGCCCAAGGAATCAAAAGCCGCATCCGCGGTGAAAAAAGCCGCGAAAGAAAATCTAATGTTGCGCCTCATAACCGGCGATTACGCGAACAGCAGTAATATAGTCGCGCGCTGTAATTGGCCCCGTCATCCCGGCTTCCTCTCAAAGGGTATCGTCAAGATACACGGCTGTGTCACAAAAAACTGTTCGGTCTTTGAGAAATTGAGACCGGAATATTGGCAGGCTGCCGAAAAAGCGGAGCAGGACAGAAAAAACAACCGCCTGAAAAGAAAGCAGGCGATAAAAAAGAACGGCAGCCGCGACGCGCTTATTCGCGAAACGCTTGAAAAAAGCGGACACGTCCACGTCACGTCGATTCGCGAGGAAAGCCCGGATTTTCTGATAATCAGCTACATATACGACAGACGGATCGACCTGACGCAGGAAATCCGGTTCCTGCGGGAAAAGCTCGGAAAGACGGTCAGGTTAATGCCTCGGATCGCCGCCGCGGGCGCGGTCGATCGGCTTATCCGCAAACCCCGCCGCGAAACGCGAAAAGTCACGGATGTGCGAAACGCCCCGAAAGTCGGGAACGCCGCGAAAAAACGTCTCGAGGCGTTAGGCGTATACTGCCTTGAAGATCTGTTCGGGCGCAGCGGCGACGCGCTGTATAAGCGCGACTGCGAGATGTCCGGAAAAAGGGTAGACAGCCGATATCTGACCGCATACCGCAGCGCGGTCGAGTTCGCGAAAGGCCTGGACTGAATAGTTTTGTGCCGGTCGCGGCAAAAAAAGTTGAAATATCCGAAGCGGTGCGGTATTATATAAAAGTATTTTCGGGCGTCGTGCGAAAAAATGTAAAAAGCCTGAAAAGTGCAGGGAGCACTATAAAATATGCGGGAGAAAAACACAACGGCGGCCGTCGGCGGCATATTCGCGGTAACGCTGCTCGGCAAGCTGCTCGGCTTGGCGCGCGACCGTCTGCTCGCGACGAATTACGGCGCGGGTATGAGCGCGAACGCGTTTTTGACGGCGAGCAGGATACCGCGCGTATTTTTTGACGCCGTATTCGCGTCCGCGATAGCGATAAGCTTTATTCCCGCGTTTTCGGCGGTCTACGAGAGGGACGGGAAGGCGGGCGCGCTGCGCTTCGGCTCCGAGTTCACGTCGCTCACCGCGTATGTGACGCTCGCGGTCTCGGCGCTCGGAGTTGTGTTCGCGGAGCCGTTGACGCGGCTTTTCGCGGCGGGGTATGACGCGGAAACGCTCGCGCTCGCCGTAAAGCTGACGCGGATAATGTTCCCGACGGTTTTTTTCACGGGGATCGCGTTTTCGTTTGTCGGCATCCTGCAAAGCCTTGAGCATTTTGCCCTGCCGGCGGCAATTTCCGTCGTGTCGAACGGGATCATAATCGCGTATTACGCCGTGCTGAACGAGAAATTCGGAATATGGGGGCTGTCCGCGGCGTTTTTGCTCGGCTGGGCGGGGCAGGCCGCCGTTATGCTGCCGCGGCTTGTAAA
>JAISFB010000178.1 GCA_031263805.1 Oscillospiraceae bacterium | reverse complement strand
ATGCGTTCTCTGTAAGCCGCGACGGATTTTTCCGTGCAGTTACAGCGCCCGGAGGGGTGCCCGAACCAGCCACAGCGGCACGGGTTCATCGCGCAGATGAGCATAAACCGGCACGGATACGTGACGGAGCTCGCGGCGCGGGAGATAGTCACGCTGCCGTCCTCCAACGGCTGGCGCAGAGCCTCCAGCACGTCGCGGTGGAACTCCGGGAACTCATCGAGGAACAAAACGCCGTTGTGCGCGAGCGAAATTTCTCCCGGACGCGGCACAGAGCTCCCGCCGGACATCGCGGCCGGAGAAACCGTATGGTGCGGCGCGCGGAACGGGCGCTCACTGAGTATCGGTTCGTCGCGGTCTGTAAGGCCGGCGACGGAGTGTATTTCGGTAGCTTCTATCGTTTCCTCGCGCGTCATATCCGGCAGGATTGAGACTATGCGCTTGGCGAGCATACTCTTTCCCGCGCCGGGAGCGCCGACGAGCAGGATGTTGTGCCCGCCCGCCGCCGCAACTTCAAGCGCGCGCTTGACGTTCTCCTGCCCCTTCACCTCGGCGAAGTCGAGCGTATGTATCTCTCTCGGCGAAAAAACGGTGGGCTCAGCCGGCTTTATCGGCTCTCCCCCGCCGAAATGCGCGAGAATTTCGGACACGTGCGCCGCCGGATACACCTCAAGCCCCGAGGCGAACGCCGCTTCTCCTGCGCATTCGGCCGGCAAAAACAGACGCTTTACGCCCGCGCGCTCGGCGGCGAGAGCCATAGGCAGAGCGCCGGGTACGTGGCGCAGCTCGCCGGTCAGGGACAGCTCGCCGAAAAACGCGCAATCGTCCGGTATCGGCTTTATATCGCCGGAGGCGGCGAGGATGCAGAGCATCACGGGCAGGTCGTAGACCGTTCCGCCCTTTTTCGTGTCGGCGGGGGCGAGGTTCACGGTGATGCGCGACACGGGGAATTTCACGCCGCAGTTCTTCGTCGCGGCGCGCACGCGGTCCCGCGCCTCGCGCACGGCGGCGTCCGGCAGCCCGACGATATCAAAGCCGGGCAGCCCTCCCGATATAAAGCACTCGACGGACACCTCGTACCCCCGTATCCCCCCGAGCCCGAGCGACCTGACGGACGCAATCATTAGTTAACCGACTCCTTCCTGAATAGGTATAATATCCGAACAGGCATTATATCATAGGCGCAAAGCGCCGTTATGATATAACATTCGAGCAGACAGAGAGGGCTTTGCCCGACCGTCTGCGGATCTTTATCCCCCGTATTCATCGCTGTGAACAAACGCCTGCTGCTCTTCAAACGTCCTGAAAAATTCGTGGTGGCGGTCTTCGTCCCTTGACAGCGCGTAGTAATAGTATTGCGTGCTCTCCGGGTCGAGCGCCGCCGCGATGGAAGCGGCGCCCGGATTCGCGATCGGCCCCGGCGGAAGCCCCTCCGCCCTGTAGGTGTTGTACGGGCTCTCGACGCCTGTGGAAAACGCTTCTCCGGTCTCGGCTATCGCGTAATATATCGTGGCGTCGATCTCAAGGCGCGGCATATCGGGGTTTTTCAGGCGGTTGTAAATCACGGACGCTATTTTCCGCCTGTCGGAGGCGGCGCCGGCCTCGCGCTCTATCAGGGACGCGATTATCAGGATATCGCGCGCCGAATAGCCAAGCGCCTCCGCTTTTTCGTAATATTCGGCCTTGAACTTGGTTTCAAAATTGACGAGCATCTTGCCGAGCGCGCGCGTGGCGGAGTCCCCGATATAAAACGTGTACGTGTCGGGGAACAGATAGCCCTCCAGCCTGTGGCGGTCTCCCTTGGGAAGCTCCGCGAGGAAGCCGTATTCAAAATCGTGATTCGCGGCGGCGTCCCAAAGCTCGTCAGGCGAGCACACGCCGCTCTCCTCGAGCTTTTTGAATATTTCGGCCATCGTGTACCCCTCGGGGAACGTCAAGTCTATCGTGGCGCGCTTGCCGCCCCTCGGCGTCATACCGCGGACGAGCGCGAGATAATCGTAATTCATCTGGAGCAGATATGTTCCGGGGACTATGATCTCCTCGCTTTTCGAGAATCCGGCATAGAGCTTGAACACCGGCTTGTACTTTATAAGCCCGCTGTCTGCGAGAATGTCCGCGACGCCGGCGATAGTGAAGCCCTCCGGGACTGTTATCTGCACGACGTCTTCAGAGCCGCCGAAGCCGAGAACGTCCGTGGCAGCAAGCCAAAGCAGCGACGCCGCGACGAGCGACACGCAGATTATAAAAACCGTCAGCATAACGCCGCCGAGGCAGCCCGTCCTCCGCTCGCGCCGGACGCGGAGCGGGCGGTCGTCCGGAACGTCCGCGTATTCCTTGTCGAAATCGAAGCTGACGTTGAAATCGCCGTCCCGGTCGCGCTCGCGCGCCCGTTCGCGCGGGCGTTTGGCGTCCGGCTCGCGCGCGGGGGCGGGCGGGGGCGCGGCGGGCTCCGGTCGGTCGGATGACTCGCCGCCGAAATTGTAGGAATAATACTTTTCGCCGTCGCTGCCGACTATTTCGCCGTTATCCGGTGTTTTACCGTTTTTGTCGTCGTCCATCTGTCGCTCCTATAAATGCGCCGCGCGCTCTGCGCGCTGCGCATTGATATGATATAACGTGCGTGAGCGCACGGGGTACGCGCCATTGGCGCGCGCCGCTTCGCGGCGGTAATTACGCAAACGTGAGCACGCGCCTGTCCGTTACAACGCCGTCCACGCGGGCGTCGAAGGCCTCGGCGGGGACGCGGTCCAATATCAGCGCGTCACGCGAGAGGCCGAGCTTCGGCGCCGGCGCGCGCGGGAGATATCTGTCGTAATACCCTCCGCCACGCCCGAGCCTGCGCCCGGAGGCGTCGAACGCCGCGGCGGGCACGATGATCAAAGATAGCTCCTCAGGCGGGACGAGCTCCGATGAGTCCGGCGGCGCGGGTATGCCGTACCGCGCCGCCGCGAGCTCGCTCAAAGCGCGTATCCGGCGGGCGTTCATCACCCCGCCCGGCAGGGATTCCGGAAGGCAGACCGTTTTGCCGAGCGCGAGCGCGAGCTCTATTGCGCGGTGAGTATCCGGCTCACGGCCTACGCTGTAATAGAATAAGACGGTTTTCGCCGAGGTGAATTCGGGGAGTCCGGTGAGGCGTCCGAATATCGCCTCGTCGGACGCCGTTATATATTCGTCGCCGAACGCGGATACCGCGGCGGCGAGGGCGCGGCGCAGCTCGCGTTTTTCGGAAACAACGTCTGTCATTCTATAACCCTCCGATAAACCTTCTGACGGCGGCGCAGAGCTCCGAGTGTATCTCGTCCTCGCAGCGCGCGGCGTCAACGCGCGTCCAGCCGAGTATTTCGGCGGCCTCATCGGCGCAGTCGGCGCAGTCGGCCAGATATTCAACGTCGCGCTCGTGGATATCCTGCCCGCCGCCGCGCGCGAGTATCCGTTCCGGCGCGAGCTTTGCCGGCAACGCGAGATAAAAAACCGCGGACGGCGCGGGCAACCCGAGCAGCCGGAACTCAAAATCGTAAAGCCAGCGGAAGAAATCCGCCCGCTCGCTTTTCGGGAGCTTCACGCCCTGATGGATGGCGTTCGACGTCGTATAGCGGTCGGCGAAAACGGCGCCTCCGCCGTCAAAAAACGCGCCCCAGGGCTCCCTTTTGTACGAGGCGAAGCGGTCCGCAGCGAAAAAAGCCGACGCCGCGTAGGCGTTCACGTCCCCGGGGCTCTGCCCGAAGCCGCCCGAAAGATACATACGCACGAGCGCGGAATGCTCCTCCGAGTACCTCGGGAACCGTATTGTCCGGAACTCCGCGCCCTCATGCTCCAGACGCTTTGTCAAAAGCTCGAGCTGCGTCGTTTTTCCGCTGCCGTCGATCCCCTCGACGACGATTAGCTTACCCATTTTCGCTGCCGTTCCGCTCCTTTCGGATAGTTT
>JAISFB010000162.1 GCA_031263805.1 Oscillospiraceae bacterium | reverse complement strand
GACGTGTCATCATCTGAGTCGGAGTCTGCGCCGTCCGCCGGCGGATAGCGCTTTGTCGGCTCCGACTCGTCCTCATAAGCGATTTCTTTTGCAATAGCGTCGGCAGCTTCATCCGTAATTTTTCCGACAGTCTCGGGGGAGGCTTTCGCCTCACGCCCGGCGTCCGGGCTGACGAGCTTGCCGACGGCGGAATCTATCTCGCGCGCCGCGCCGCGTATTTCCTCTTCGCGCGTGGGCTCCGGCGCGGGCGGCGCCGGCTCGCGCTTTATCGACGAGAGCTTGGACAAAAAGCTCATATGCACCGTAATGAGTTCCTTCGTCGCGGCGACGAAGCGCTCGGTCTCGCGGGCGGCGGCGTCGAGGCGCGCGCGCTCGTCGGCGATCTCGTTTTCGAGCTCCGCCCGCCGGGTTTCGGCCTCGTTTTCCATACGCTCGGATATTTCCTCGCCGTTTTTCCGGGCTTCAAGGACAATTTCCTCGCCTGTTTTTTGCGCCGTCAGCAGCGCCATACGCATAGAGTCCTCCGTAGAGCGGTATTCCTCTATTTTTTCGACGAGGACCTTGAGCTTGTTTTTCAAAATGCCGTTTTCTTTGTAGAGATCCGTGTAGTCGGCGAGGACCTCTTCGAGGAAGTCGTCCACTCCGGCCATTTCGTATCCGGAGAACAGCGCGCGCTTGAACTCTTTGCCGGTGATTTCCGCAGGTGTAAGCATTAAAGTTATCCCCTCACTTATATGTGTCTGTAAACTGAGTACCGCTTAAAAATACAGCCCGTTATTTTCGAGCTCGTCGATCAAGTCGCCCATAAGGCTGACGTTGTACGGAGTGATAATATACGTGCTGACCGCGACCTTTTTGACGTTGCCGTCCTGCGCGAAGGCGAAGCCGGACAGAAAGTCCAGCAGCCGGCGCATAACGTCCCGCCCCGTGTTTTCGAGGTTGAGCACGACCGTGCGGCGCTCTCTGAGATGCTCGGCGATCTCCGTCACGTTGTCGAAGCTCTCCGGCTGGACAAGCACGACCTGAAGCTGCGCCGTGGCGTGGATATTCATGACCTTGCTGCTGCCGCCGCGCTTTTCGTCAAAGCCTCCGTAAGACGTGCGCGCCTGCGCCGGCGTGCGCGGGGGTACCGTTATCTCCGGCTCCGGCGGCGGCGCGTAGTCTGGAAGATCGTCGTCCTCACCGTACGGCCTCATAAATTTGACTACCGAGGAAAAAAAACTCATCGCGAAAAACCTCCTGTTATTTTTGACGGGGATCGGCCGCTTTTCTAAGCGTATGTCCGCGCTCCGAATATGGCGCCGCCGACGCGGACCATATTCGCTCCCGAGAGTATAGCCTCGCGGAAGCTGTCGCTCATACCCATCGATAAAAATCGCATATCTACATTATCGTATTTTTTTCCTTGTATGTCAACAAAAAGCTTCATCATATCGTCAAAAAAACGAGAATTCCCATTATTTTGCGCTGAAACGGGCGGAACTGACATCAGTCCGCGTGTGAAAATACCGCGTGTTGACGCCGCTTTTTCAAGCGTTTCTTCGAGATTTTCCGGTAAAACGCCGCTTTTCCCCGGTTCGCGCCCGATATTCACCTCGAGGAGAATTTCTTGCGTTATACCGAGGCTCACGGCGCGTTTTCCGATCTCCTCAAGCAATTTAAGGCTGTCCGCGGACTCGATTAGCGCGCACGCGCCGACGACGTAGCGGACCTTGTTCGTTTGCAGCCGCCCGATAAAATGCAGGGGCGCGCCGTCATAAGCGCCGGCGCGCAGCTTTTCCGTCATCTCCTGCGCGCGGTTTTCGCCCACGGCGTCCACTCCCGCCGCTATCGCCTCGCGCACGCGCTCCGCCGGGTTCTGCTTCGCCGCCGCTACGAGCGTTATATCCTCCGGCGCGCGCCCGGAGGCGCGCGCGGCGCCGGCGATCATCTCGCGTACAATCATTACGTTTTCCGAGATCGTATTCATACAGCTCTCACCGCCCCATTTTATCTTATCAATTTATCATCTGATCACTTGGCCGTCGTACAGGCCGTTCGCCTTTACGATAACCTCGCAGCCGCCGCGCAGACCCGCGGACGCCTCGGCTTTGATTATGTACATACCTCCGGATTCGCGGAGTATATCGGTCCGGACGCGCTTTGCCCGGTGCCCCTCCGCGATGTATACGAAGGTTTCAAGAGCTTCGGACTCGGCGGACTCGGGCTCGAGCCGCAGGGCTTCCCTCGGTACGCGCAGTCCCGACGTCTCCCTGTAGACTATCTCGGCCTCCGCCGCGCGAAGGTTCAGGATATCGGCCATACCGTAAGCGCACGAAAGCGTGACGACGCGCCGCGCCCCGTCGTTTTTCCCGACGTTTTCTACGCGCATAGAAAACTCCGCGCGGATAGGCTTCGTCAGCCTCACGGTCACGGAGTCGAGCTCTAACAGCGCCGAGGCCGATTCCGAATCGACGATCAGCGCGAGATACCAGCGCGTTCCGGTTATGAGCCTCCCCGCCCCCGGCTCGCCCGAGGGGAACGCGAAAAGAGCTTCTAACGCGTCGGGCGCAAGACCCGAAAGCCTGTCCGGAGCGACGTTCTCGAATCCGTCCGCGCTTTGGGCGTACAAGCCCGCTTTGGGCGCGTAAATCGGAGCTCCGCCGGAAAGCGCGGCTTCAAGCGCGTTCAGCTCGGCTTCGAGCGCGGCCAGCTCCGCCGCCGCGGAGATAGAGTCCTGCGCGCCCATTATCAGGCTTTCTGCCACGACGGCTTTTTCCCTCGCCGCCGCAAGCTCGCGCTTTGAAATCAGATAGGCAAGCTCCGTCACAGCGGTCTCGGACTCCCGCGCGCGCGCCTCAGGCGTCGCCGCCGCCGCCTCGCCAAGCCGTTTTATCCGAGAGCGCAGTTCCCCGAGCCGCGCGGCGGACTCAAAATTCGCGCCCGCGCCGTAGGCGTCGGCCACGAGTTGTCCGCGCGAGGCCTTCTCGCCGTCACCGAGCCGCGGGATCGTACCGCCCGAGGCGCCCGGGATCACCTCCTCCTCGCGGACGACGAAGCCGGGCGCCGCCGCCGTATCGGAAACCGTGACCGGCGCCGCCGGCTCCGTGCGAAACGGGTTTTCAAGCGAGTGATAGACGTTAAGTCCGCAGTACAAAATAAACGCGGCGCAAAACAGACCCGCTATCAGTCTGATAAACGAATCCCCCCGCGCCCGGGGCGCGCGCGTCCGCCGAGGAGACGGACGCGCGGCCTTCGGGGCGGGCTGCCGCGTTTTTTTTGTCATTGCGGGTCGCTCTCGCAGTCGTGATCTGTCGGGGCGTACTGCGCGCCGCCGCCGATTTCTTGGGCGTTTTCGCCCGCGCCCTCGGGATAGAGCTCGGCGAGGCTTATCGGGCGCGCCGGGATGATCGTCGAGATCGCGTGCTTGTAAATGAGCTGCTGTTTTCCCTCGGAGTCGAGCACGACGGTGAAATTGTCAAAGCCCGTCACCGTACCGCGGAGCTGGAAGCCGTTGACGAGAAAAACCGTCACGAGCTGGCGCGAGGTCCTTGCTGAGTTGAGAAATACGTCCTGTAGATTGTGTGTCCTTGTGTTCGGCATTGTGATTACCTCTTTCTTTTTCATATGTTTTTTGCTGCGCGTGTTTTTTTGCTGCGCGTTTTTTTGCTGCGCGCGCTAAATATATCCCGCGCGGCGCATATATTCTGTCGAAACGTGTACCCCCTCGGAGTAATCGGGCGCGGCGTCCCAGCTTATCCGCAGCGCGTCACGGCGGCGGCGGAGCCAGGTGAGTTGCCGTTTGGCGTATTGCCGGCTGCGTCTTTTCGTCGTTTCGCGGGCCTGCTCCGGCGTTATTTCGCCGAGCTCGGCCTCAAGCATCTCGCGGTAGCCTATCGCCTGCGCCGCATTGTGCCATTTTGTGAGGCCCATATCCATAAGCGCCCGCGCCTCCTCCTGAAAGCCGCGTTTTATCATTTCGTCCACGCGGCCGTCTATCCTCGCGTAAAGCGCGTTTCTGTCCGAAAAACCGAGCTCGATGTAGAGCGCCTCGTAGCGGGGCGGCGCGCTTTTGGAGTCCGTATCGTGCCCGGATATCGTCTCGCCGGTCAGACGGTAGACCTCATACGCTCGGACGACGCGTTTTTTATCGCGCGCGGACAGCCTCCCGGCGCTCTCGGGGTCGAACTCCGCGAGCTTTTCAAGCATTTTTTCGCCGCCGAGCCTGTCGTATTCCTCCGATATTTCAGCGCGGAGCCCGGTCGTATCCTCCGGCGCGAATTCTTGTCCGGCGATAAGCGAGTCTATGAAAAGCCCGGAGCCGCCGACGATCATCGGCAGCCGTCCCCGCGATATGATATCGTCCGCCGCCTTTGCCGCTTCGACGGAATACCGCGCGACGGAGTAGGCCTCCAACGGCGACGCGACGTCGAGCATATGGTGGGCGACGCCGCCCATTTCCTCGCGCGTCGGCTTGGCCGTGCCGACGTCCATATGCCTGTATATCTGCATGGAATCCGCCGAGATTATCTCGGCGCCGCACTCCCGCGCGAGCAGGACGCCGAGCGCGGTTTTCCCCGTCGCCGTAGGGCCCGTCAAAACAATTACTCTTTTCAGCATTTTATACACCTCACTTGTACCTCACCCGCCTATGTCCTCTTGAAGCTTCTGTCGATGAACGCCTTCGTCAGCTCGGTCGCCACGGGGCGCCCGTGCGGGCAGTGGCGCACCTCTCCGGAGACGACGCGCCCGGCGAGCTCATAGAGCTCCCGCTCTCCGGAGTCCCGCCCCGCCTTTATCGCCGCCTTGCAGGCCACGGACGCGAGTATCGCGTCGCGCCGGCGGCTCGTATCTCCCCCGCGCGAGAGCTCCTCGCATATCTCCGACAGCGCGCCCTCGACGTCGCCGAGGTCGATATCCGTAGGTATGCGACGGACGGCGACGCGCCCGCCGCCGAACGGCTCCGCCGAAAAGCCCAGCGCCTCGAGCATTTCCGCGTTGTCTAAAAGAAGCTCCGCTTCGGCGTCGCCGGGGCTTATGACGACGGGCTCTATGAGCGATTGCATCATCGGGCGGTAGCCCTCCTCGCGCAAGCGGTCAAAATGCACGCGCTCGTGCGCCGCGTGCTTGTCGATGAGCCAAAGCGCTCCGCCGATCTCGACGATTATGTACGTGCCCAGCGCCTCGCCGACGACGCGGTATCCGGGCGCGCGCGTGAAGGACGCCATTTCAGTCTGCCGCGCGCCGCCGTATTCATCATATGAAGCTTTCCCGCCTTCGCCGGCGAAGCCTTCGCGCCTCG
>JAISFB010000140.1 GCA_031263805.1 Oscillospiraceae bacterium | reverse complement strand
CGCCATGACCGCCACCACGGCGAGCTGCCCGATATTGCCCGCCGAAAAATCGTCGGAGCGGATCGCGCCCACCATATAATATATCAGCAGCGCAGCGCCTATCCCCCGCATCGCCATATTTGAAAGCGCGCGGGGGGCGGAGGCGCGCGCTTTTTTCGTCCTTTTCATCCGTTGGCCGCTCCTTTCCGTCCGGTATAAGCTCCCCAGATTTTATATCAGAAAGCCGCAAATAGCAAGAGGCATAAATTTTTTTCGCCGGAAAACGCCCGAATCCCCGATATAAAATCGCCGTCTCATAGATATTTTGACTAAAGAATTAAGAAATTTTTAATTTTTATTTGACAAAAAAACATATTGGCGTTATACTGACGCCAATGCGCCGAAGCGCCCTGTTAAACAGGGCACGCCCCTGCGGGCGCGTGAATAAATTCTTCAATTAAAGTAAAGTGAGGACGGGCGATGGATCAATATCTTGAATTCTCGGGCATCAGCAAATCGTATCCCGGCGTGAAGGCGCTCAGCGATATCAGCTTTCGCGCGGAAGGGGGCAAGGTGCTCGCGCTGCTCGGCGAAAACGGCGCCGGCAAAAGCACTCTGCTGAAAATCATGAGCGGAGACCAGCGCGCCGACGAGGGCGCGGTCAGCCTGAACGGCGAGACGGTCATCCTATCTTCCCCAGCGCAGGCGATCAAGGCAGGCATAAGCGTCATTTATCAGGAAAGGCAGCTTATCCCGTCGATGAGCGTTATGGAAAACATCTTTCTCGGCGCGCCTCCCGTGAAGCACGGGCTGATCGACTACAAGCGCCTCCGGGCCGACACGCAGGAGATCATCGACAAGTTCAAGCTTCCGATCAACCCCGAAACTCCTGTTATGTTCCTGTCCATCGCCTATCAGCAGATGGTGGAAATAATGAAGGCGTACAGGCGCAATTCCACAGTCATAGCGTTCGACGAACCGACGGCGCCCCTCACCGACACGGAAATAACGATCCTCTTCGACCTTATCCGGCAGCTGAAAGCGGAGGGGAAAATCGTCGTCTACGTGTCTCACCGTATGAAAGAAATATTTGAGGTCACGGACGAAATAGTCGTGCTCAAGGACGGCCAATTCGTCACGCGCCTCGTCACGTCGGAGACGAACGAGCAGGCCCTCATCTCCGCAATGGTCGGGCGCGACATCGGCGATACTTACGCAAACCTCAGCCGCAACGAAAAATACGGCGACACGCTGCTTGAGGTCTCGGGCCTCACGACAAGCGCTATTACGGACGTAAGCTTTTCTCTGCGCCGCGGAGAGGTTCTCGGCTTCGCCGGGCTCGTCGGCTCCGGCCGCACGGAGGTCATGCGCGCGATTTTCGGCGCGGACGCCGTGACCGCCGGGGAAATCAAGCTCGACGGCGAGACCGTGTCCTTCTCCTCCCCGCGCGACGCCATCGACAAGGGCATAGCGCTGTGCCCGGAGGACCGCAAGGAGCAAGGCCTCGTGCTCTACCGCTCCATAGAGGACAACGTGTGTATGCCCGTGCTCTCAAAGCTCAAAAAAGGCCCCTTCCTCGACACAAAGGCTCTTGAGAAAACGACCCGGAACGCCGTTGACCGCTACGATATCAAGACACCGACGGTGGACAAGATCGTCGCGGAGCTCTCCGGCGGCAACCAGCAGAAAGTGATTTTAGGCCGCTGGACGAACGACAAAATGGACACGAAAATTCTGATCCTCGACGAGCCCACAAAGGGCATCGACGTCGGCACAAAGGCCGAAATATATCAGATGGTCTGCGACCTCGCGAAACAGGGCCTCGGCGTGATATTCATATCCAGCGAGCTCACGGAGGTCATAAACGTCGCCGACAGGATATTTGTAATGCACGACGGCAGGATCATGGGCAATATGACGCGCGAAGAGGCGACGGAGGAAAACGTCCTCGCCCTCGCCATGGCGGAATAGGAGGCAGTATGGAAAAGCAAAGAGTATCCCAGCTACAACGGATCGTGCGGTCGAAAGCGTTTACGCTGTTCGTGCTGCTTGCGGTCCTTATCCTCGGCTTCGGGTTTTTATCGCCCGTCATCAAGCGCGGCGCGGTCTTCTTCCAGGCGAACACGCTGAAAACAACGCTTCAGGATCTTTCGATCCCGGCGTTTCTCGCGATAGGCGCGGGCTGCCTTATGGTCTCGGGCTCGCTCGACTTCTCGCAGGCGCGCGTCGGCGCGTTCGCCGGCATCATCGTCGCCGCGGGGGTTCAGTGGTGGGGGCTCAGCTGGTACGTCGCCGTCATTCTCGCGCTCGCGCTGTCCGCGGGTATCGGGCTTATCAACGCGATATTGGTGAACGAGCTCAAGTTTCAGCCGTTTATCGCAACGATGGCGATGTCGAGCATCATATACGCCGTTATGTATCTCGCGGCGACGGACAAGACGTCGCAGGTTCAGTCAACAATCAACTTCACAAGCCCCGGACTCTCTAAGGTCATAAGCTGGAGCGTCACGCTCGGAAGCCTCGAGCTTCCGGGGACTGTTTTACTTCTGATTTTGGCGTTCATCGTATACGGCTTGGTGCTTTCCAAGACGCGGTTCGGGCGCCAGCTCTACCTGCTCGGCGGGAACGCCACGGCGGCGCGCCTTTCGGGTATCAACGCGAAGAAAACGTCGTATTTCCTGTTCATAAACTGCTCCATCCTGTCGGGGATCGCCGGGATCATCTACACGGGGCGCAGCAATCAGGGAAGCCTGCTCGCGCTGGCGAACGACCAGTTCACGGGGATGACGGCCGCGATACTCGGCGGCATATCCTTCGGCGGCGGCTCGGGCGGTATGGGCGGCGCGTTCCTCGGGTTGCTTGTCATCAAGACGTTCTCAAAGGGTCTCGCAATCATCAACGTCAATACATATCTCACGAACGTGCTTTCCGGGGCACTGCTGCTCGCCGCGCTGACGCTCGATTATTTCTCACAGCGCCGTCAGATGAAGCGTATCGGAATATAGGCTATAGGAGGAAAAAAATATGCCGAAACAATCATTTATCAAAAAGACGATCCAATCCAAGCCGTTTCTGCTTCTCGTTATCACCGCGGCCGTACTTATTCTCACAGCCATTGTCAAGCCCGTCGCGTTCAGTCTCGCGAACGGACGCGAGCTGCTTCAGCGGCTGAGCTATTCTCTCGTTTTCCTCTGCGGCGTGTCGATGCTTCTCATATCCGGCGGCATAGACTTCGGCCTTTCGAGTATGGCGAGCGCGGCTACTGTCGTATTCGCGCAGCTCGTCAAGCTGAAAATGCCGTGGGGCGGGGCGGCCGTCATCGCGCTCGCCTTCGGCGCCGTCGCGGGGCTTATCAACGCGTTTCTCGTCAACAAGCTGAATATGATGAGCTTTATCGCGACGATCGGTATGTCGAGCGTTTGGGCGGGCTTTGCCGCGTGGTATACGCGCGGTATGCAGATATCCGTCGTGTCGGCG
>JAISFB010000127.1 GCA_031263805.1 Oscillospiraceae bacterium | reverse complement strand
AACCCGCTTGTGCTCGGAATATCGGACATATTAACTGCGTACCTTATTTTTTTAACTATGCTCGGTATGCCGTCTTTCGGGTCGTTTATGCCCTGCGCCATCTCCAAGGAGCAGTACAGGGAGTAATACTCGCCGGAAGCGTTCAACCGCTGCGCCAAGTCTTTCAGATACGTGGTCTTCCCGCTCTGCCGCGCGGCGTGGATGACAAAATACTGCTCCATGTCGATAAGCCGCTCCACGCCGACAAGACGGGAAGAAGCCTCTATCATGTAATGCTTCGCCTTGTTGCAGGGTCCCGCTATATTGAAATATCTCACGATCCGCACCTCCGCGTTTTTGGACGCGATAAATCGCGCCCCTACCATTTACCCATTAATAATAGCCCACAGGGCGGCGGATGTCAAGGATAGAACCGTATGCGCCGTTGAAATCGGCGCGGGTTTTTCCGCGCGGCGTCACAGCCCGAGATACGCTTTTTTTACATGCTCGTTGTCCAGCAGCGACCGTCCTTCGCCCTCTAACGCTATGACGCCGTTTTCCATCACATAGGCGTAATCCGCGACCTCAAGCGTTTGCCGGACGTTCTGCTCCACGAGCAGGACGGAGAGCCCGCCGGCGTTCAGCTCCTTCACCATACCGAGCACCTCCTGCGCCATTTTAGGCGCGAGCCCGTATGACAGCTCGTCAAAAAAACACATCTTTGGGTCCGACATGAGGCACCGCCCCATCGCGAGCATCTGCCGCTCGCCGCCGCTCATCGTTCTGGCGAGCTGCTTTTTGCGCTCGCCGAGCCGCGGCAAGAGCTTATATACGCGCTCTAAGTCCCGCTTCCGGTCTCGCCAGAGCCCGCGCGGGTACGCGCCCATCTCCAAATTCTCTTTTACGCTCATATCCGGGAACAATCTGCCGCCCTCCGGCAGATAGGCTATGCCCTGCTCGATTATTTTGTCACCGGGCATATCGTCTATGCGCCGCCCGCGGAACACGACGGTCCCGGACGACGGCTTGTGCAAGCCGTATATCGCGTTGAGAAGCGTCGTCTTGCCGGCGCCGTTCGCGCCGAGAAGCGCGACTATGCGCCCCTCGTCAACGCTGAGGCTGACGTCCCGCAGTACCTGAACGTTGCCGTATCCGGCGCTGAGATTTTCAATTTCAAGCATAGCCACAGCCGTCACGCCTCCCCGAGATAAATTTCCGCCACCTGCTTGTTTTCCGTAATTTCAGATGGCGCGCCATCGGCTATGAGCCGGCCGTGGTGCAGCGCGATGATCCTGTCGCATATGCTCATTATCGCCTTCATAACGTGCTCGATCATTATGACGGAGACGCCCCGGCCGCGTATTTCGCGGACGAGGGCCATCGCGTCCTCCACCTCCGCCGGGTTCAGTCCCGCCATGACCTCGTCGAGCATAAGCACCCGCGGCTCCGTCGCGAGCGCCCGCGCCACCTCAAGCCGCTTTTGCGCCGAGAGAGGGATGTCCGAGACGTACATCCCGGCGTATTTGTCCAAGCCCGTAAATTCGAGCGTCGAATCCGCCGTGCGCTCGGCCTGCGCGCGCGTTTTGCCGGGTTTTCCGAAAAGCGCGCCCATCAGAACGTTGTCGCGCACCGTAAAGCCGGGGAAATTCCGGGCGGACTGGAACGTCCGCGCGATGCCGGCGCGGCATATCTTGTCGGGCTTCAGCCCGGATATCTTTCCTCCGCCGAATATTATCTCGCCACCGCTCGCCTGAAGAAAGCCGGAGATTATATTGAAAAGCGTGGTTTTTCCGGCGCCGTTCGGGCCGATAAGCCCTAAAATCTCGCCTTCGCGCAAATCGAAATCGACGCCGTCCACCGCCTTCATACCGCCAAACGATATAGAGACTCCGCGTCCGCTCATAATGGCCTCACTCATCGCGCGCGCCCCCGTCATTGCGCGGATGTGAACGCGGGCGTAAACGCCGGCGCAGCTTCAAAAACACCGATTCCGCTATCCCCGCGGCGCCCTTCGGCATAAAGCTTACCGCGATTATCATAACGGCGCCGAAAATGATCATATAGTATTCCTGATAGCCCCGGATCAGCTTTTCCTCCAAAAGCGTGAGCACGAGCGCGCCGAAAACCGGGCCGTACAGGCTGTGCGTACCGCCGAATATAGCCATAAGCACCGGCATAAAGCTCATAAGCAGATTGAACGCGATATTCGGATCGATATATCCGACGCGCGTCGCCATCGCCGCGCCGACGGCGCTGACCGGAGCGGCGCTCACCGCGAACGCGAGTATCTTTGTCCGCGTCGTATCCACACCGATATGCGCGGCGCTGTCCTCGTTCTGCCCGATACATTCTAGCGCGAGGCCGAACCGCGACCGGCGCATAATGACCGCCGCAATCAGCAAGATCACAAATACGGCGAGTATGCAGTAGTACACGAACGTAAAGTCGCCGCTTGTGACAATACGTCCTTTCGTGTGGAAGAACCTGATCTCGATCCACAGGACGAGGTTTTGAAGCAGCAGCACGAGCCCGAACGTGAATATCGTGAAATATACTCCGCGCAGACGCAGCGTTATCGCCCCGATCCCCGCGGCGATCAGAAAACCCGCGGCTGCGGCGACAAGCATAGCGGCGGGCAGCGGGATATACCTCCCGAGTATGGCTTCTATATACATACCGATCCCGTAAAAGGCCGCCGTGGCGAGCGAAATATAGCCGGTCTTGCCCGAAAAAAACGTCCACGAAAGCGAAAGGATGATGTACATAAGGATGCTCGCCGTGAATATCGTCGTATACGGTCTCGACACGCCCGGGAATACCGCGAGAAAAGCCGCAACGCATATGAGCGCGCCTAAGTGCAGCCGGCCGCGCGCCGTTCCCGGCAAAACGCGTTTGATAAAAGCCATGCGCTCGCTCACCTCCCCAAAAGTCCCTTGGGCCGCACGATAAGCAGCACAAGAATGATCAGGTAAAATACGACGAGCATAATGCTGGGGTCATAGCTGTTGACGGCTGTGCCGACTATCCCGAGTATGAAGCCGCTGAGTATGGAGCCCCGTATGCTGCCGAGCCCGCCCAGCACGACGACGATGACGGCTATGACCGTGTAGTTCAGCCCGGTGACCGACGAAAACGTCTGATTCATACTGATAAGCACGCCCGCGCACGCGGCGAGAAACCCGCCGATACCGAAGCAAATCGCCATAACGCGGTTGATCTTCACTCCGAGCATCCGCGCGGCGACGGGGTCCTGCGCCGCCGCGCGGATGGATTTTCCCGTGCGCGTATGCGATAAAAACAGATTGTACAGCACGCATATCACTGCGGCGAACGCGAACACGAACAGACTTCTCGCCTGAAACTGCGCGCCTCCGATACTGACCGGATACGCCATAAAGGAGTAGCCGGTCGTCTGCGAGCCCCACTTGATCCGCATAAGATTTTGCAGGATGAAGTACACGCCGAAGGCCACTAAAATAGCGTCTCCCTCAAACGCCGCGGCGTTCGGCGAAATGTCCCGGACGCGTTTGAAAAGCGTCCTGTGAAGGGCAAAGCCTATGACGAATAATATCGCCCCCGCCGCCGCGATCGCGGTGAGCGGATGTACGCCGAGATCCGTGACGAGTTCCCACGTTATGAACGAAGCCAAGACTATAAATTCGCCGTGCGCGATATTCAAGATACGCGCGACGCCGTACTGCGTGCTGAGCCCCATCGAAAGCAGCGCGTATACGCTGCCGAAAACAAGTCCGTTTATAAGGATCGTCAGGACCATCGTCATAGGCGTTTCCCCTATACTATGAGCGGTTTTACGGTTTCGCCCAAGCGGGCTTCGGAACGATCGGGTCGGCCGTACGGCGGCTGCCGACGTCCACGACCTCAAACTCGCCGTTTTGCCACTGCCCGACGCTGCCGTAATAGCACTCGGCGGCGAGCATATTGTTTTCAAACCAGGTGTCGCCCAGCGAGGTTTGGAAGTGGTTGTTCGCTATGTAGTCCACAAGCTTCTGATTGTCGAGCGTACCGGTCTTTTCTATCGCCTCTTGAATGATCTCAAAGACCGTCTGATAGCAGATGTGTCCCCACCAGTCGTGATATACCTCTTTGTCTCCGGCGTCGGGGTTGTTGAGGATGTTTTGTCCGTCGGGCCCGAAATACGCGTCGAATTTATCGAGGAACGCCTGCGCCTCCGGCGCGCTTCTGCCGTTCCACGCGCCCCAGGCCATCATACCCTCGACCATATCGTCGGGAGAGACGCCGCTTCCGCCGGCGAGCGCGCCCTTGATGAAGTCAAAAGAGCCGCCCGAGCCCATAAGATAAATATCGGGGTTGTATTCGAGCGCGATGGCCGTCGCCGCGAGCGGGATAGCCTGGTCGGGATAGACGTACGTCGCGAAGAGCTGCGCGCCGGACGCGCGCGCGTCGTTGATTATCGCGTTGAAGTCCGTCGTCGTCGTATCCAACGGGATCGGCTTTCCGGCTTTGATCTCTATGCCGGCGGCCGCGAACGCGTTTTCGGTCGCCGTGAAATATTCCGTTCCGTGCAGGTCTTCTATGTACACGATATACGCGGACGTTATGCCCTGCTCCTCGCAGAGCGTGACGAGATCGGGGACTTGCGTGTCGGAGAAGCTGAGGACCGAGAAAAAGTTGGGGCATACTTCGATCTGCTCCTTCAGGCTTGTCGCGCCGCCCTCGGCGCTGAGCAGCAGATAGCCGTATTTCTGCGCTATCGGGGCGGCCGCAAAGAGGGCGGCCGTGCTCACTGGCGGCAGAAGGATATCGACCTGTTCCTCGAGACAAAGCTGCTCATACAGCTGCGTCATAGTCTGGACGTCGGATTTGTCGTCATAGATCTTCAGCTCGACCGGGAGCTTTTTGCCGTATTCCTCGACGTAGATGCCGCCGTCGGCGTTCACCTCGTCGGCCCACATCCGGTACAGCGGCCCGAACGCCGTCTGGTCGAATATTGCGAGCGGGCCGGATTGCGAGCGCACGCCGCCTATCACGATGCTCTGCTTGCCGGGATCCGGCGGAGTCGCGTCCGTTCCGCCGGGCGTGGAATTCGGGTCGTTCGAGGACGGCTTGTTACAGCCGGCGAGGGCGGCGGCGATGAAGAGCGCCGCCAGAACTAAGCTGAGTGTCCTTTTTAACATTTCGGTTGCCTCCTGTATATTTTGAAGATGGACCTATATTACAGCCAACTTTGAAATTTTGTCTTGACAACGGGTGCACGATGGGCGTATAATGGATATACATCGGTTTGGAGGTGTGTCATGGCAGAGACAAGATTAAGTGTTCGCATAGACAGCGCGACAAAACAGAGCGCGGAATCCGTGTTTAACGCACTCGGAATGACTATGAGTGCGGGTATCAATATCTTCCTTACCCGCGTTGCGCAGAGCAGGTCAATTCCGTTCGCGCTTGAAATTACGGACGACCCGCTTGATGT
>JAISFB010000027.1 GCA_031263805.1 Oscillospiraceae bacterium | reverse complement strand
TGGATTTTGGACGAATTCCCCCCGCTGGGCGATATGACCCTGCCGCAGACGGGACAGTTGCGCTGGCCGGTACCGGTGATGGCCGGCGCGGGAATGCTCCTGTTCGCGTCCGGCTTGGCTGTCAAGCGCGAACGGAACGGTAGCGCGGCTCGCAGACGATGAAAATTGATATAAAGAGCAAACGCGCGCGGCTCGGCGCCGCGCTGATGGTCGCGGGCGGGCTGCTTGTCCTGTCCGCGCTTTCTCTTTTCCTTTACAATGACTTTGACGACAGGCGGGCTTCCGAAGTCGCCTCACGCGTCGCGGACGCGCTCATTTCAGAGATCGAGGCGCGCGCCGCGGAAACCGCCGCCGCTCCGGACTCAGACTCTGTCGCGGATACGGGCGGGGAGAATGGAACGCTCTCCCGCGAAACGACGATCTCAATGGACGGCGAAACGTATATCGGCGTGCTGCGCGTCCCCGCGCTCGGTCTCGCGCTGCCCGTAACGCGGGATTGGAGCTATGAAAAGCTGAAAAAATCCCCCTGCCGCTACAGCGGGAGCATAGAAGAGGACAACATCGTTATCGCCGCGCACAATTACAAACGCCATTTCGGCAACATCCAAACCCTCTCCCCCGGCGATGTACTTACATTCACAGACGCCGGCGGCGCCGAATACGTCTTCACCGTCGCGGAGATAGAGACGCTCGAGGCGACCGCCGTCGGGGAAATGACTGACGGCGCGTATAGCCTCACGTTGTTCACCTGTACTTATGGCGGCGCCGCAAGAATCGCCGTCCGCTGCGGCAAACGGGCTTCGCCCGTTGTGTTTGATTAAACGTGCCTGTGGGCACGGGGAACGCCGCAAAGCGGCGACGCTTTTGCGCCTGCGCGGCGCGGCGCGGCAAACGGGCTTCGCCCGTGCGCGCACGCACATTAAAATCATTCACAATGAGCGCTAGCTTTTTCTGACGAAACGCTCGCCGCAACGCGGACAGGTTATTTGCAGCGTGCCGCGCCCGCGGGGGACGCGGAGCGTGTTGTGACAGCCGGGGCACGTGAAATATTTGTGTGTTTTGAAGTCGCGCAGGCGCGCGAAGCGCTTTTTTATTTTATTGCGCGCGGGGCCCCAAAAACGGAGAAAGCGGTCGTTTTCGCGCCGCCGCGCCGCGATATTGCGCGAGAGTATGCGGAACAGCATAAGCGCGAGCAGGACATAAGACACCGTCGCGCCGATAAAGCCGAGTCCGAGCAGCTGAAACACAATACTCAGCACAAGCGAAACAACGAGCATCGCCGTGCCGAGATGATCCGGCCCGTAACGCCCGGACATAAATTTTCGCAAAAAGTCCCGTATCACAAAAACGCCTCCCGGAAAGGACCATAACAATGACCCGGCAGGAAGTATACCACGAAAAAGCCGGCGCGGCGGACTTGTAACATTTTATTTACATTATTATATGTGCGCACGCGCACGGGGAACGGCGCGTTCCGCGCCGACGTCGCCGCTTTGCGGCGTGACCCGTGCGCGCACGCACGTATAATCAAACATAACGGGCAACGCCCGTTTGCCGGCGCGGCGCATTAAAGCTTACTTCTTAAAAAATCTTCGATGCGGCTTTTTTTATCTAAAACGCCGTCAATGCGCTCGATATATTCATACGGATATTTCGGATTGAAAATACGCTCTATCCTCCCCTCGGGGGAAACGAGCTTCGTCACGCCGGAGCCGAGCGCGAGAACCGGGAGAATTTCGTCCATCATAATCATATTATATATACAATTTTGCCCCGGCTTCGCCCAGCCCGTGTTTTCAAAGCCGCCGGACGTGAATTTCTGGCGGTAGAGATAATAAGGCGAATACCCGGCGGCGCGCAGCGCGGGAAACGCGCGCGAGAGCGCCCGGGAAACCTCCGCGCCGGACGGCGTCGGCGTATTTTCGAGCGTGACGCGCGAGCCGCGTTTTAGCGAAAGCGTGTGTACGGTCACGTTCTCCGGGCCGAGCGCGAGCACCGCGTCGAGCGACGCGATAAAGCCGTCCTCCGAGTCCCCCGGGAGCCCCGCGATCAAGTCCATATTTATCGCGTCAAAGCCGGCTTCCCGCGCGAGGGCGAACGCCGCGTAAGTGTCCTCCGGCGTGTGGCGGCGACCGATGGCGCGCAGAACATCGCCGGACATCGTCTGCGGATTCACGGAAACGCGCGTCACGCCGCGCGCTTTCATAACGGCAAGCTTTTCCGCCGTTATCGTGTCCGGCCGCCCGGCTTCCACAGTGTATTCCCGCAGCGCGGAAAGCTCGAAAGCCCCGTTAAGGTGCGCCAGCAGCGAATCGAGCGCCGGGGCGTCCAGAGTTGTCGGCGTGCCGCCGCCGACGTACAGCGCGGCGACGCGCGGGCCCGAGCGTTTTAGTATATCCGCGAGCGCGTCCGCCTCGCGCTTTAACGCGTCGAGAAACGGCGGCAGAAGCTTCATAGATTTTTCAACGCTTTGGCTGACGAAAGAGCAGTAAGCGCAGCGCGTCGGGCAAAACGGTATCCCGACGTACAGCGCGAGCGCGCCGTCCGGATATTTATCGTCGAATAGGCTCCGCGCCGCAAGCTCCGCGCGCGCAGAATCAAGCGCGAGCTCCGCGCGCTCCGGCGAGACGTAATACTCGCGCACAAGCGCGCGAGCCGCCGCTTTTTCGCCAAGACCCGAGCGCGTCATACGCGTAATAAGCGTCGAGGGGCGTATACCCGTCGTCGCTCCCCACGGAAGCTCTATATCGGACGCCCGCCGCGCGGCGCGGAAAAACGCGAGCTTGACGGCCCGCTGCCGCTCTCGCTCACGCGGGATAGTATCGGGGGACAGCGGACGCGAAACGGCGCGACCAAAATATATCTTTCCCCCGAGAGACAGCCGGGCGGAGACGGACGCGCGGACGGCACCGTTGCCGGCAAACTCGCGTCCGGCAAGCTCGCGTAAAGTTATGACGGCGAAGTCCCCGCTTTTCGGAATTTCCTCCGCGAATTCGGGCTTTTCGCCGGGGAGGGTTTGAAGCAGTATCTGCTCGGCCGCGTATTTGTACGAGTTTCCGACGAGGATTATTTTCACTGATCCGGGAAGTCTGAATTGGCGTAACGGACGTAATAATTGGAGCGTCGCTCGTTTTCAAGCGTTGTGGTCTCGGCGTGGCCGGGATAGACCTTAAAGTCCCCGTCGAGCGCCGACAGGCGGCGCAGCGATTCCAGCATAAGCTCCATATCTCCCCCGAGGTCAGTCCTGCCGCAGGAGCCGTGGAAAAGCGTGTCGCCGGAGAACATAGCGTCCCCGCACAAAATCGTTACGCTGCCGCGCGTGTGCCCCGGCGTTTCGAGCACGCGGAACGAGAGAGCGCCTATTTTGATTTCGTCGCCCTCGGCGTAAAAGCGCAGCTCCGGCACGGAACGCAGACGGGACTCAGAGCGCCCGTCGGTTTCAAGCTCGCCCGCGTGGATATAGACGGGGACGCCGCCGATCCGCGCCAAAACCTCCGGCAGGGCCATCGTGTGGTCAAAGTGCCCGTGGGTTATGAACACGGCGCGCGGGGTCAGTCGGTTATCCTCAACATAGCCGAGAATGGCGTTCGAGTCCGCGCCGGGGTCGATTATCGCGCATTCGCGCGTCGCTTCGTCCGTGACCACATAACAGTTCGTTTCAAGCCGACCGACGACAAGGGTTTTAATGAGCATATTGATCGTTCCTTTCATTCAAGCGTCAATTCAATAGTTTTTCTATATATCCCTCGCCAGCTCCGACGCCACAATGCCGAGCACACGGTCTAAAAGCTCATCGTCTATCGGTTCAACGTATACAGGATTTCGCGCGCTCACGTCAATTGTCTTAATGTGTTCGCAAATGACGTATCCCCGAGTTTTCGTTTGCCCATTGAGAAGGATTCTTGTCGGATACGGTTTCACAGTATTGGTTATCGGGCAAACTATGAGCTGCCCGGTCTGCTCGTTCAATAAATTCCGGCTTATGACGACAGCCGGACGATACCCGGCTTGCTCGTGTCCTCGCGTTGGACCGAAATCAAATTTTATGATATCCCCTTGTCTGAAACTCACAAGACCTCGCTCCCGACAGGAGACATTTGTTCCCACGCCCGCAGCTCGTCGGTCATCTCATATGGTTCGCCGTCCCAGTCCGCAAAAAGCTCCTCAAGAGTTATCCTCTGCGTCTGACTCCGCGGTTTGATTAGAATTCCCTTTCCGGTCGATATCAGCTCGACAGGCATTTTGCCATCAGATGAAAACTCCAGTTGCTCGCGCTCAAGAAAAATTTTAGGTATACGCACGCTCTGTGAATTGCCCATTTGCGAAATAAACGTGTGGTACGTAAAAGTTTGTTCCATAATATCCCCTTCCCGAACAGTTTTAACGGCATCCGCGCGATTATTATACTCCATATAAAAGCGTACTGTCAACTTGGGGCAACAACACCTGATCCCCGCTTACGCCGTTAGCTCCGACACGACCTCGCAGAAGCGCGATACGTCGTCTAACGGCAGGCCGGCCATTAAAACGGACTGGCCGTAAAGCATTTCGGCGTATTTCGCCGCTTTGTCTCTGTCGGTTTCATATGCCCGCTTCAGCGCGGCGAATACGGCGTGGGACGCGTTGAGCTCCATAACGCGCTCGGCGCGCACGGTCTCCGGCGACTCGGTTTTTATCGTGTTGAAATACCGTTCCATTTCAAGCGTCACGCCGCCCTTCGCGGTGAGGCAGGCGGGGGCGGAAACAAGTCTCGCTGACAGCCGCGCCTCGCTTATCCTGCCGCCGAGGGATTCTTTTATAAAGTCGAGAAGCTCGCGGTTGTCGCTTTCGGACTGCTCGAGCTCCCGCGCCTCCTCGTCGCCCGTGAGGCCGAGGTCGTCGCCCGTTACGGAGCGGAGTTCTTTTCCGTCTATCGCGCCGAGCGCGCGGGCCGCGAAGTCGTCGATATCGTCCGTCATATACAAAACGTCGTAGCCTTTTGCGCGAAGCGGCTCGGCCTGCGGAAGCTTGTCGAGCGCCGCGGCGCCGGAGCCGCAGGCGTAATAGATATACTTTTGCTCCTCCGGCATATTTTTCACGTATTCCGAGAGCGTGATAAGCTTCTCCTGCGCGGGGGACCAGAAAAGCAGCAGCTCGCGCAGTTTTTCGGCGTGCGCGCCGTAATCGGACAGCAGACCGTATTTAAGCTGGAGGCCGAACGCGGCGTAAAACTCCGCGTACTTTTCCCGCTCTTGCTCAAGCAGGCGCGAGAGCTCGGAACGCACCTTTTTTTCGAGATTCGACGCGATCGTTTTAAGCTGCCTGTCGTGCTGCAGCGTCTCGCGCGAGATATTCAGCGATAAATCGGCGGAATCGACGACGCCGCGAACGAAGCGGAAATATTCCGGCAAAAGCGCGTCGCATTTCTCCATGATCAGCACGCCGGACGCGTACAGGCGCAGCCCCGGCTCATATTCCCGCGTGAAATAATCGTACGGCGCCTTTGATGGTATGAACAGCATCGCCTTATAGCTGACCGCCGCGCCCTCGGCGGAGACGCGTATCACGGCGGCGGGGTCACTCTCCGCGCCGAACTGCTCCCTGAAAAACTCAAAGCACGCTTCGTCCGTGACCTCGGATTTCGGGCGCTGCCAGATCGGGACGCGGGAGTTTATCGTCTCGCGCTCCGTGTAGTCCTCCCAATTAACGGCGGGCTTGCCGTCCTTATCCGGCTCGCCCTCGACTCGGCGGGACTTCGTCACGTCCATTATTATCGGCCAGCGGATATAGTCGGAATATTTTTTGATGAGCGAATGAAGCGTGTATTCCTCCAAAAACTCGGCGAAGCTCTCGTCCTCCGCGTCGTCCTTGAGCTCCATTATGACGTCCGTGCCGCAGGCCTCGCGCTCGGCGGGGGATATCGTGTAGCCGTCCGGCCCGGAGGATTCCCAGACGTTCGCCGAGTCCGCGCCGTAGGCCCGGGAGAGGACGCGCACGTTTTTTGAGACCATAAACGCCGAATAAAAGCCCACGCCGAATTGGCCGATTATGTCCATATCGGCGGGCTTTTCGCCGCCGCCGGCCTGTGCTTCAAGCTCGCTGCGGAATTTAAGCGAGCCGCTGCGCGCGATGACGCCGAGGTTGCTTTCAAGCTCCTCAGCCGTCATTCCGACGCCGTTGTCGGAAACCGTCAGCGTACGGTTTTCGCGGTCAACGGCGAGCTCGATCTTAAAATCGTCGCGCGTAAGGCCTATCTTGTCGTCCGTCAGAGCGATATAGCACAGCTTGTCTATCGCGTCTGACGCGTTTGAGATGAGCTCGCGCAGAAAAATCTCGCGGTGGGTGTAAATGGAGCCGATCATCAGATCGAGTATGCGCTTGGATTCGGATTTGAACTGCTTTTTTGCCATTGTCAGGGGCGCCTCCTTGGTGTTTTGGTTTCGTGTTCAGCTGTTATGTATTATAGCGCAGATTTTAATTGGTTTCAACACGAAATTGAGGGACGGCGTTCCTTATGCAGGGGCGAATCTATATGTTCGCCCGAGACTGTCCGAAAATGTGGTTCTTATGAGCCTGCAACGCTATATGTTTCAGTAAACCAAAAAAATTGTATTTTTGTATCTTT
Organism: Oscillospiraceae bacterium; assembly: GCA_031263805.1. Lineage (GTDB taxonomy): Bacteria > Bacillota > Clostridia > Oscillospirales > Oscillospiraceae > JAIRRO01. The sequence goes on along the minus strand of JAISFB010000027.1, from coordinate 3,131 downwards.
TTCTTGCTTTTCCTGAACTACTGTGATAATATCCACGTGTTCCGACAGGAACACCGCTATCTGATCCTTCATCCGCGGACAAGCGTGGGACTGTTCCGCGAATAAAGGCGGGCCGCTCCTCATATCATATCAGACGGTGAAATATCGCCGTAAAGATTGGGGGGATGTGCCGATGAGACACAACGGAAAGGAGCACGGAAAGATGGCAGCGAAACCAAGTGCAAAGCCGAAAACCCCCATTCTGATTTTCAAAACGAAAAGCCAGAAAAGCGCCTTTAAGGCGGCGGCTCGCGCGAGTTGGGAGGCGCAGCAAAAAGCGCCGAAATTCGATTTTTCACGTGTAAAGCGAATTGGGTTCGGAGAATCCGATACCGAGCGGCCTGACTGACAAAGACCTCATTATGGTCAAGTGCGATCCCACATCATTTGACCGGTACAGCGCGCAGATAACTGCATTTGATTGTGACCGATTGAGTGCAGGAATGCGCGCTGCTTTGATATCGGGCAAAGACCGCCCGGTCACGACGCTGCTGTTCTTAGACGGCAGAACGGAAAAAAATAACAAAGTAATTGCGTTTTGCCAATTTCAATGCTATTGCATCCGCGATGTGACCGCCGACCCGGATGACGATGATCTTGTTCCCGCTGTTCTCGCCACGTCTTTTGCCGTCGATAAAGAATATCAAAAACGAACGATCAGTGCTACGCGCGCAGACGGCGCGCAAACTGATTGGCGAATATCCGAGTATGTGCTCAATATCTTCGTAGACCACATCAAAAACATTGACAAGCGCCATATTCGCGCTCAGTGTATTATACTATTCTCAGCCAGTTCTAAGTTGGCCGGCGGACTATATACAAAAATTTCCTTTGAAGAAATCACGTGGCAGTTTAAGCTGTTCAAGCCTCGATACAAACGCGACGGCGAATATACTCCAATGATCTACGTCCTCGATGAAACGCTGATAAAAACAAAATGACTCGCTTTGAAGTTATATACCGGATAAAGCCGCTTGATGATCTTCGCGTTTCAAATCATTCGTGAACAAAATACCTGACGCTTTTCAAGCCCGAATTGCTGTAAATATTGCCGAGATACGAATAATTCGTGACATAAGAGCCCGCCTGCGCGACTGTTACGCCGCGCCGCGGGTCGTACTCCACCGCCGACGGGACGACCATCGAGATATGGCTGACGGCGCTCGAGACCGCGACGGCGGGCTTGCCGAGATTCGCGTGGAGCTGCGCCTGCTCGGGCGTAGCTTCCGTCCAGCCGTAGCTTTTGCCGGAGGACGCGAGCCAGCGGCCCATTGACAGAGCGTTCAGCTCGCTCGCTCCGGCGGTGTTCGGGTATTCCATCGGCGCGCCGGAGGACGATATGTAGTGCGGGATCTCGCACCCGAGCGCGCGGGTCACGTCCCAGACGAAGATGTTGCAGTAAGTGTGCCCGTTTCGGCCCGGGGCGTAGCGCGACGCGGCTGTTACGTCAAACTGCCGCACGAGCTTGTTGTAATTCTCCGGGGAGCGGTTTCCCGCGCTGTTGCGTATCACGGGCGTCGCCGGCACCCATTCGGCGTCCGGCAGCTTAGCGCGCGGGCCCGGCGCGGCGGACGCGGCCGGCTCCCCGTAGGGGAGATCACCGCTATCGCCCGAAACCGCGCGCACACTTGATTCGGCGGAAGCCTCGACGGCGGACGGCCGGCGCAGCGAGGCGGAATCGTAACCGACGGCATACGGAGTTTCGCGCGATTCGGCGGACGCGCCCTGATTTGAGATGCTTCCCGCAAGCGCGGCGGACATCGCGGCGAAATACATCGCGTCCGCGCCGGAAGCGTTTGATGAAAGGCCCTGCATCATCTGCAAAAGCATAAACAGCGCGAGCCGGCTGTTTGACACGTTGTTATCGGACACGCCGTTCGCGGCGCTCGCCAGCAGCATACCGCTTAAATCGCCGCCGAAAGCGGCTGAGTCCGCGCCCAAGCCTCCCGCGAGGGCGACCGCGCTCTGCCGGGCGTCCTGACTGACGGCGTCGGACAAGGCGGCGGCAAAATCCTCGCCTGAGATATTGTTCCCCGGCGACGGCTCCGCTTGCGGCACATACGGCAATATAGGCGATATGGCGCTTAAATCCATAGGTTCTTTTTCTCCCTGCTTTGTTCTTTGATGAAGCTTATTATCTCACCGGCGGCGGCGAAAAGCAACTGTTATTTCCGGAATTTATCGGCGTAGGTTTTGTCCATATCCGCGATAAACAGCAAAATTCCGGAAACCGCCTCGTAGAGCTCGGGCGGTATTTCCTCGCCGACGTCAAGGCGCGAGAGCAGCGTGACGAGCGGCTCGTCGGGCACGACGGGCACTCCGAGGCTTTCCGCCCGCTCGATCAATCGCTCGGCGATGCTTCCCTCGCCGTATGCCGTCAGCACGGGCGCGCCGTCGCGCGCCGGGTCGTATTGAAGCACGGCGGCGCGGCGGCGTTTTCGCTTTTCGCTCATATAGACATATCCACATAGCGAGCCGGCTGCGCGCGCGGCGGCGCGGCGGCGGCGCTTTCCTCCCCGAATAACACCACGCGCGAGCTCGAGAGGCGGTAGCCCGCGCCGGAGAGTATTTCCGCGAGCTTATCGGTGTTTGACGCGAGCAGCGCGCGCGCGCCGTCGCTTTCCGTTTTCATACGCACGGACATATCGCGTCCGCTGACCGTCACGAGGGCTTCCCATTTCCCGAGCGACGGAAGCTCGAGAGACAGCAGCATATCGGCGTCGCCGGACGACGGCTCTCCGCGGTTTTTTCCGCCCTTTCCGCCGCGCCTGACGTAAAGCTCCGCTTCGCGGCGCTCTCCGCGGATTTTCAGCGGGATATGCGTGTGTACAAGCGCCGGCGGTTCCCGGAGCTCTATATCGCGTATGGTCGCCGAGTCGGGGCGGGCTGCTGCGGACGTCCCGCGCGGCTCGGGCGCCCGCGAAGCCTCGGCGGGCGGCGGCGTGCGTCCGGCGGGGGCTGACGTGCGCTCCGTCGGCGGAGCTTCGCCGGAGGCGGTTTTGATCCGAGTGCGCGGCTCCGATACGCTGTATTGAGAGGCTTCCGGGATCATTATTTCGCCGCCGTCGGGCGCGGGCGCGCCGTAGCCCGGA
>JAISFB010000006.1 GCA_031263805.1 Oscillospiraceae bacterium | reverse complement strand
CGCGTCGAAATGAAGGGCGTCAACAGCCGGTATTTCGATTTCAGCCTGAAAATACCGCGCGCGTATATGGCGATGGAGGACGGCCTGAAAAAGCTCGTGCAAGGCCGCGTGCCGCGCGGCAAGGTGGATATGTTCGTCACGATCGACGCGTCAAAATCGGCGTCCTCGATCCCGAGGGTGAATATTGAGGCGGTAAAAGCGTACGTCGCGGCGATAGCGGAGCTCAAACGGGAGCTTAAAAAAAGCGGCGTAACAAAAGGCATTCAGTTGAATGACTCATTTGGCTATTTAGCCGATATCACGTTCGCGGATCTGCTGCGTCTGCCGGACGTGCTGACGCCCGCGCGGGACGAAGCGGGCGCGGAGGAAGCTTCCGCCGCGGTCTTTGAAGCGTCAAAGCTCGCGCTGACGGAGTTTGAGGCTATGCGCGCGCGGGAGGGAGCGCGGCTCGGCGACGATATCGCGTCCAAGCTCGGCGATATCGAAAGGCTCACGGAATTCATAGAGCGGCGCGCGCCGGAGGTGGTCTCGGCGTATAAGGAACGGCTCCGCGCGAGGATAGAGGAAGCGCTCGGCGCCCAAATGCCCGATGAGGCGCGGCTGCTCACGGAGGTCGCGATATTCGCCGACAAGGTCGCCACGGATGAGGAAACGGTGCGCCTGCGCAGCCATCTCGCGCAAGCGCGCGGGATGTTAGAGCTCGACGAGTCCGTCGGGCGCAAGCTCGACTTCATCATTCAGGAGATGAACCGCGAGGCGAACACGATAGGATCCAAAAGCGGCGATGCCGAAACCTCCCGCGCCATAGTAGAGCTGAAAGCTGAGCTTGAAAAATTACGTGAACAGGCGCAAAATATAGAGTGAGCGTCATATCATTTATGAAGGGCGGTCAAGGAGGACGGCAGGGAATGAAGCTGATAAACATCGGGTTCGGGAATGTGATAGCGGTAAACCGGGTGATCGCCATCGTGAGTCCCGACTCGGCGCCGATGAAGCGTCTGACAAGCGAAGCGCGTGAGCGCGGGCAATTGATCGACGCGACGTTCGGACGGCGCACGCGCTCGGTGATAATCATGGACAGCGGGCACGTCATACTTGCCGCGACGCAGCCGGATACGATCGCCGGGCGGCTGAGAGGCGATACGGAGGACACGGACAATGAGTGATGCGCGGGGCAGACTGATAATCATATCGGCGCCGTCCGGCGCGGGCAAGGGCACCGTGATCCGAGAGCTCCGGCGGCTTCGCCCGGAGCTGAGATACTCGGTCTCCGCGACGACGCGCGCGCCGCGGCCGGGTGAGGAGCACGGAGTAGACTATATCTTTGTCACACCGGAGGAATTTGAGGCGATGGAGGCGCGCGGGGAATTTCTCGAAAGCGAGACCTACGTCGGGCGGCGCTACGGAACGCCGCGTTCGCCGATAGAGCGCAATATCGGCGACGGCGCGGACACGATCTTGGAGATCGAGGTCAAGGGCGCGCGCAAGGTGCGGGCGAAAAAGCCGGACGCGCTGTCAATATTTCTCGCGCCGCCGAGCGAGCAGGAGCTGCGCCGCCGGCTCCGAGACCGCGGAACGACCCCCGGGGAGGAATTCGAGCGTCGGCTCGATACGGCGAAAAAAGAAATGGAGGCGATCGGCGAATATGAATACGCGGTGATAAACGACGACCCCGAGCGCGCCGCACAAGAAATCATCAGCATAATAGACCGCTCATAAACAGCGGCAAACGGGCTACGCCCGTTGTGTTTAATTGAAATTGCGAGCCTACGGCTCGTCGCCGCCGAGTGGCGGCGTGCCCCGTGCCCGCAGGCACACTAAATCAGACACAATTTGATTTTGTGAAACAAAATAAAATTTGGAGGGAAATATTTATGATGCTATACCCATCGCTTTCAGAAATGCTGGAGTTTGTAAACAGCCGTTATCTGCTTGTGAACGTCGTCGCCAGGCGCGCGCGTGAGCTTTCGGCGGCGAGCGAGCGGCGCGGTGAGCCGCTTGAAAAAAAGCCGGTTTCGTACGCGATAGACGAAGTGGCCGCCGGAGAGATCCGCGCGAGCGTGGACGGCTGAGCCTTGCCTGACAGGGAAGCCTCCCCGGACAGAGAGATTTCGGAAATATCCGTCGCGGCGGTCGCGGTCGCGGCGGCAAAATTTTCGATCGATAAGCCGTACAGCTACCGCGTCCCGGACAGCCTCAGAGCCGCCGCCGTACCGGGCGCGCGCGTAGCCGTGCCGTTCGGTCGCGGCAATAAGACGAGCGAGGGCGTCGTTTTAGCCGTGGAAACGCGCGAGCCGGAGCGCGGGCTGAAGCCGATAGACGCCGTGCTCGACGCGCGCGAGGACGGCTCCGCCGCCCCGCTGCTCGGCGCGGAGCAGTTAAAGCTCGCGCTGTGGATGAGCGACAGATTTTTCTGCACCGCGTTTGAGGCGCTGCGGGCTATGCTCCCCGCCGGCGTTTGGTACCGCGACGGGAAATCGCCTAATCGGGACAAGCTTATCAAAACCGTCTCGCTCGCGATACCGGTCGAGGAGGCGCGAGAGCTCGCCGAAAAAAAGCGGGCGCGCGCTCCCGCGCAGGCGGCGGTGTTAGCGCTGTTAGCGTCGGAAGGCGAGCTTTCGCGGCAGGAGATAATGTACAAGGCCGGCGTGGCAGTCGGCGTCTTCGCGCCGCTCGCAAAGCTCGGCGCGGTCAAATACGGCGAAAGGGAGCTTTTCCGCCGCCCGGCGGTGGACGTCACACAGGCCGGGGAGCTTGAGCTGACGCGCGCACAGACGGAAGCCTACGGCAAGCTGCTCGCAGAGCTCGAAAAGCCCGAAGCGTCGGCGGCGCTGCTGTACGGCGTCACGGGAAGCGGCAAAACGGCGGTCTACATAAAGCTCATCGAGGCGTCGGTTGTGCGCGGGAAGACGGCTATCGTGCTCGTGCCCGAAATTTCGCTTACGCCGCAGCTTATGAGCATATTCGTCTCGCATTTCGGGGACGACGTCGCCGTGCTGCATTCCTCGCTCGGCTCGGGCGAGCGGTATGACGAGTGGAAGCGCATAAAAAGCGGCGTCGTCAAGGTCGTCATCGGCACGCGCTCGGCTGTTTTCGCGCCGCTTGAGGATATCGGGCTCATCGTTATCGACGAGGAGCAGGAGCATACGTATAAATCGGAGCAGTCGCCGCGCTATCACGCGCGCGAGATCGCGAAATACCGCTGCGCGAGAAGCGGCGCGCTGCTGCTTCTCGGCTCGGCGACGCCGTCCGTCGAAAGTATGTTCAGGGCTAAAAGCGGAGCGTATACGCTCGTGCGGCTCACGGGACGTTTTAACGCAAAGCCCCTGCCGGACGTGCTTATAGCCGATATGAAGGAAGAGCTCAAGGCCGGCAACGCGGGCGCCGTCGGGCGCGTTTTGGAAAACGAGCTGCGGGAGAACATATCGCACGGGGAACAGAGCATACTGTTCTTAAACCGCCGCGGGGCGTCGCACATCGTATCGTGCGGGGAGTGCGGATATACGTTCTCCTGCCCGAATTGCGACGTGTCGCTGACGCACCACACGGCCAACGGGCGGCTTATGTGCCATTACTGCGGATACTCGCGCGAGGAGGCCGGCCTGTGCCCGGAATGCGGCGGACGGCTTAAATTCGTCGGGGCCGGAACGCAGAAGGTGGAGGAGGAGCTGCTGGCAAAATTCCCGGAGGCGCGTATTATAAGAATGGACGCCGATACGGTCTCGGCGTCAAATCCGCACACAAAGCTGCTCGGGGAGTTCCGCGCGCGGCGCGGCGCTATATTGCTCGGAACGCAGATGGTTGCAAAGGGGCTGGATTTTGAGGGCGTGACGCTCGTCGGCGCGGTTTTCGCCGATCTATCGCTTTTCGTGAACGATTACAGGGCGCACGAGCGCACGTTTTCGCTCGTCACGCAGGTGATAGGGCGCGCCGGGCGCGGCGAGCTCGCGGGGCGCGCCGTTATCCAGACGATGACGCCGGGGCACGAGGTCATAAGGCTCGCCTCCCGGCAGGATTACGACGATTTTTACGAGCGCGAGATAGCCCGGCGGGAGGCGTCGGGCGCTCCGCCGGCGCGCGATCTGCTCGTTATCACCGCCTCCGGCGCGGAGGAAGCCGCCGTACTGGCCGGCTGTGTGAAAATACGCGATTCCCTGCGCGGCTATCTCGCGGGGGAGAGCGGTATTTCGGGAGCCGTTTCCGTGCTCGGGCCGGCGCCGGCTGCGGTCATGCGGGTGAACAACCGTTACAGATACAGGATCACGCTTATGTGCCGGGCGGAAAAGCGGGTGCGCGAGATCGTGGCGCACACAGTCCGGGAATTTTTGAGGGACGGCAAAAACAGGGGTGTGTCGGTACACGCCGATATCGACCCGTTTGATTAAAGAGCCCAGTTAAAGAGAAATATAAAAGAGAAATGTAAAAGAGAAAGGTATATGATTATGGCCCTGCGCAATATTTTGAAGGACGGAGACCCCGCGCTTTTGAAAAAAAGCCGCGCCGTCACGGATTTTAACGCCCGGTTCCACAAGCTGCTCGACGACATGCGCGAGACGCTCATCGACGCGAACGGGCTCGGCCTCGCCGCGCCTCAGGTGGGCGTGCTCAGACGCGCCGCGCTCGTCGTGGACACGTCTATCGACACAGAAGACGTCGGAGAGCAGATAATCGAAATAGTCAACCCCGAAATAATCGCGAGCTCCGGGGAGCAGGAGGGCGCGGAGGGCTGCCTTTCCGTTCCGGGAGTGTACGGGCTTGTAAAGAGACCGCAGCTCGTAAAGGTGCGCGCGCAGGACAGATACGGTAAAGAATTTGAGATATGGCGCGACGGGCTGACGGCGCGGGCGTTCTGCCACGAAATTGACCATTTGAACGGGATCATGTTCTCAAAATATGTTTCGCGCTATCTGACGGAGGAGGAGCTTGAGGCGATGGCGCGCCGCGACGACATTGAGGCGGAAAACGCCGCCGCTGAAAACGGCGGCGAGGTTTCGTAGCGTCCGTTTTTTGGGCTAATAAAAATCAAATGTCCGCGCGTACTGCGAGCATTATTTCATATGCTTTTATGCGCCGCGCGCCCGCCGCGCAGGCGAAAAGGGATACCCCAACCAAGGAAACCGGGCGGTCGGGGACGCCCGCCCCTACAACGGGGGACGAGACGGCGTGCGCGCCGGAGACTCAATCCTCCTCTGAGTCCTCTGATTCATCGAGCAGCGCGACGAAGCGGTGCAGCAGCGCCGCTGTCTCGGCGCGCGAGGCCGTGCCCGGCGGGTC
>JAISFB010000201.1 GCA_031263805.1 Oscillospiraceae bacterium | reverse complement strand
TTGCGATGTCGCTACTACATCTATAGTACCGCATCAGCAACTGGATGTCAACCCATTTATTTTCATAAGAAAGATTGTCAGCCGTAAAGCACATCCGCAATTTCGTAGCGCAATACCTGAAATTCGACCCTGTGAGAGAAAATCAAGAAAAATCCTCTGCCAAAACAAACGGTGGGGGATTTTTTGTTTGTGTGCAGGGAACAGCGGGACGGGCTTGCCCGTCCCGCCGTCCTCAATTCCCCTCCGGTGGAGGGGTGGCGCGAAGCGACGGGGTGGTTGCGCCGCACACCCTTGTAGGTGCGCGATTTATCGCGCCCTGGTCGGAATACACATACGAACCATTATGTATACGCGATGTGCAAAACAGGGCGCGGCGTGCCGCGCCCCTACGGACGGTAGAATCGCCGGACGTGGACAACCGCACCTCCCGTTTGCACAGCAGGGCGGCAGCGAAACGCGCAGATTCGCGTGTTGACAACAGAGCGCCACCGCACCACGCCCCCCGAAACAGCCCGCAAATGACAGCACCGCGCCCATCGGTTGCTAACAACCCCCGTAATCCCCCGCGATTCAGAGGATTCCAAAGGACACTTCCTTTGGCGGTTCTTTCCCCCATTTCTTTCCGCAAAGAAATGGGGCGCCGCGCCGCGCAGGCGCAACAGGGACACAGGCGCAATATTTGCAAACAAGTTTTTGCCGCAAATCATATTGTCATCCGAGGTATTTATTCAAATTATATTTTCAAAGCGAGCGAATCGTCCCCATACACCCAGTCGCGCACGGGCGTGACCGTGAACTCGTCTTCTCCCGTCCGGCACACGACTTTTGTGATGCCCGCGTTTATGATAAGGCGGCGGCACATGAGGCAGGACGTTGTGTCGGGCATCAGCGTATCCGTTTTGCAATTTCGCCCGGCGAGGTACAGCGTGGCGCCGAGCATATCGCGGCGCGCGGCGGAGATGATCGCGTTTGCCTCCGCGTGGACGCTGCGGCAGAGCTCATACCGCTCGCCGGCCGGGATGTTCAACTCGTCGCGCGTGCATTTCCCGAGGTCGAGGCAGTTTTTCCGGCCGCGCGGCGCGCCGTTGTAGCCTGTGGCGACGATTTCGTCGTTGTGTACGATTATTGCGCCGTACTTGCGGCGCAGACAGGTTGAGCGCTCCATCACGGTTTCGGCGATGTCGAGATAGTAATTTTCTTTTTCGCGGCGTGCCATAAGCTTTTACCTCCGGATAATAAAATTCAGGGATAGGGTAAGCGGTTTTTTATGATTTCACGCGCAAGGCGGAAAACAGCTCCAGCAGCGCGGTCAGCACAACGGACGTGAGCATAAACAGCACAAGCGTTCCGGGTCTCGCGGCGGCCGGCCCGCCCGCCCAAACGCGGATCGACATCAGCAGCACGCCCGCCGCCGCCGCCGCTATCGAAACCGCCGTCATGATCAGCGATACGATCTTCATCGCGCGCGCCGCCGCGATAAGTCCGCTGAGCTCCGGCAGGCCGCCGCGGGCGCATATGGCGGCGGCGCGGGAGCCGCTTTCGCCGACCGAGTCCCCCAGCTCATACGCGCTGCGGATCGGCAGAAGCTCAAAATCCTCCATCGGTATCTTGAACTTCTGCTCTATCGTCATCGGAGTAATATTAAAATCGCGCACCGTCAGAAACAGCCGCGAGGTGTGCCGCAGTACAGAAAGCAAAGCGTTCCGAACAGCGCCGGACGGCCTGTAGTCCACGGAAAACATCGCGATGAGCCTCTTGTCCACGGCGGTGTAGATCGAATTGCTGAGCTTCAGCTCGTCCGGGACGCGGATGCCGTGCAGATTCATAAACGCGTAATTCCCCGTGAGCACTGTTTCACCGCGGATGACCCCCGATACGCCGCCCTCGCTTACCGCGAAATCCTGCGTTGTTATCAGGCTCATCCCCTCTTTGACGAGTATTTCAGTAAACTTTCGCGCCAGACACGAGCCGGAGGCGACGATAAGGCTTGCCGTGTACCGTATCGCCTTTTCGGGCGAGACCTGTTCTAATATGCGCAGACTGCCGAGGTCCAGAGTGTCCGGCGGATAAACATCGTCGTCCCCGACACAGCAGCCGTCGATATAGAAAACGTCTTCCGCGCCGCCGGCGCCGGCGATTGCCGTATTTCTCCGCTTCGCGCGGCGCACGGCGGAGCGGAACGGCATCGCGAACGCCGTCGTCGCCGTAAAGGCGGCGCTTGCCGCCGCCGTTGCGGAGAGCATCGCGGGGACGTATTCAAGGCTTTTGTGCGCGGCCGCCGCGTACAGTGAGATTATGGCGCAGAAAATCATCAGGATCGGCGAGGCGTAGGAATAGGCAGTTTCGCAGACGTCCCGCTCTGACAAATTGTCGTAAAAGCCGCGCTGGCGGCCCATCGCTTTCCGCAACACTGTTCTGTCAAGGTCCGCCCGGCGCTCTGAGACTACGGAATACGGGTCTTTCACCGTCGCCGCCGTGCGCAGGGTGTCGGCGAGCGAATGGGTGTACAGCCTCTCGCCCCAGATGGCAAACGTCAAAGAAAGCGCCGCCGCCGCGGAATACGGCATCGAATCCCCGCCGGAGCGCAGCCCGTAAATCCCCGCGAGCACGGACACGGAGCACGAGATAAAGACAAGCGACTCCGCCGAAGCTTTCCCCGCGAAAAGCTCCCTCGCGCCCCTTATGAGAATATCGACGCCGAGCAGCATAACGGCAAGCTGCGCTATGAGCAGCGCCCCTCTCGCGTAAACCGCGTTTCGCCCTATGCCGAACGGCATTCTGCCGCCGCCCTCGAACACAAACGTCAAAGCCGTAATGGCTATCGCCAGCACAAGCGCCAGCACGGACCTTCCGGACAGGGAATTGCACCTCGCGGCGTAGTACCGCGCGCGCTCACGGTAATCGGGCTCCGGGAGTCTTTTTTCGGGCTCCGGCTCTGTAAACGGCTCCGGCTGACGGATGCTGCGCGGGAAGAAGATTCCGCGACGGGGTTCTGAGCGCGTCTCGTCCGCCGCGCTTTCGATAGCTTCCGTCACGGAGCGTATTATCTCGTCGTCGGGCTCCTCGGAGGAATATTTGTAGTTTTCAAAAAACTCCAGGTCCCGATCCTCCGCCTCGAATGTTTCTATCGGGCGGACGCGGGCCTCGGGCTCCGGCGGTGTTTCCGGGAGTTCGGACGCTTCGGGCGCGGGCGG
>JAISFB010000146.1 GCA_031263805.1 Oscillospiraceae bacterium | reverse complement strand
CGGGCACAACCTCGGCGTCTCACTAACGCTGAGTTTATGCAGGCGGAATATCCCTCGTCTGAGAATATTCCGCAAGTCTCACGGCGGGAGTAGTGCCCTGTCCGAGGCGGGTCAGCGTCATATACGGTAAATACACTTGGCTCCGGTTGACAATGACTATCAATAAGAAAGGATGACACGGATATGAAAAAGTTGAACAAAAAAGTGCTGGCGCTCGCGCTGGCAGTCGTGATGGTGTTCAGTCTGGCGATCTCGGCAAGCGCAAGCGGCCCGAGTGATCCCACCTACACGCAGGGCGCGTATTTCTACTACGTGACAGGCGGCGTTATGACGGCATCTCCGCACGGCAACACTCTGGTTGTTGGCTATGACCTCACCGCCACCGGGATTGATCTGTATCTGACAGGCAACACGATTGAAACGCCAATCGGCGATGTCACGACGTACATTGATTTCTTGGCTCTGGCGTCGGCGCCCACAGTAAATCTGCTCGGGAATACGTTAAATCCGATTACCGGAGACTCAACCGCATCGATTCCAGGGGTCTCTATCCCGTCGATAACGAGCATCGTGTTCCATGCGTACGGCCAACCCGCAGAGCATCTGACGACTGTTTATCTCATTCTGTATTAATATAGTATTGAGATAGCGGTTCAGGGCGGTTGAAGCTTTTGACCGCTCAGGCGGTTCCGGGGCAGCGAGGCATAATGTTCTCGCTGTCCCGGTTCACGCCGCTATAATGAAGGGAGAACAATCAAACATGGCAATTTACAAAAATTTGCGCTGCGGCGAAGTATTACGCAATTTGAGAAGAATACTCGCGATAACGCTATCGCTGCTTATCGTTATAAATATGTTACTATTGGGCGCGTCCGCCGAAAACGATGGTTTGGAAAACGGCTCATATTTAGTGCCGCTGAGTTTTACAAGCGGCGCTTTTTTTTTACCTCATATTACGACAATCCCACTTTTCAGCAGCTCAATAGCGGTGAAACAACTGTTATTAATGACAGAGCGTTTCTGCGAGTCAGTGATTCAGGGTATGAAATTACACTGTCCTATACCTCGAACAGCTTGTATGACATAATACAAATAGTTGATCCGGAAAAGCACAGTGAGATCAGAGAGGTTGTAAAGAGCTACTACTACCTCGGCTTAATGCCTTTCGGAGATTTTAATATACCAAGTTATATAAAGGAACATCCCCAAAATATTGTTATTAGGGGCAAAACATTAAATGAGGCAGATGTATATTCCGAAGAATATAATCAATATTATCTTCCTGCAAATGGTGTAGACATCATAAAGGGTTCCTCGGAAAGGGAAGCCGCGCTTGATATTGGATATATAACGGTCAGCATAAATCAAGACAAATACGATGTTTTGTCCGCCGGACAGCCGCTCATAGTTAAAGCGTATTCGCGCAAGTTGGATGCGAAAAACGTATACGCGCCCCAACCAAGCCCCATTGCGATTTCATTTGATTTTGCAAACGTGGTGGGCGCGTCTGTAATTACGGAACAAAACTATATAATTCCCGCGACTATGCAACCGAGCTGGTCAATCCCTGCTTATGGTATCACTAATTACGGCGTGTCACCGTACAACAATTCCCTCGTTGGTACAGATAAAGAAATATTTGATAATATATTTGACGGCGATGCGGCGATAACCGGCAGTACGACCGGCACGATAAACGCTGAGTTTACGCTCGGGGATCCGTCTGGCGATAACAGCGCAAATCAAGTGATCGAAGTGCAGCGGGCGGTAAAACGCGAAAGCGGTTACCCGCCTCAATATTGGCTGTTTCAGAATGAAGGCACTGACTACAGCGAAGCGCTTTTGCAGAGCGGCAGTAATTCGTTTACGCTCGCGTATAATCAAAATGAATTATATTACGGAATCCCCGTAAGGGTGTTATTGCAAAAAGACCTTGTAATGAAAAGCGACGGCAACGAGAGGGACGAGACAAAAACAAAGTACCTTTTCGCATTTTTGCGTCTCGAACCTGAAAAAGTTACAACGAAATATCAGCCGTCAGAAGATACAGATGCCGCGCGAATTGCATATAAATCAAACGCCGTTCCGAAAGAGAGCGTTTTCACCGCGACTGAATACAGTGAGTATTCAACCGATATGAAATATATCAAGAGCGGTGATTTTCCCAAAAAAGTCGCGCTCTCCACAGGCGGGACGGCGTATAATTATTATTCCGTATCTCTAGTCAAAGACGCCGCTCCGGTGACGCTCAAAGATGACGTGATACTGCGTTTCCCCATACCAAAAGGCTGGAACACAGATAGACTAATAGTAACTGAATTCCTTGATGGCGTGATAAACGGCACCACAGTGCTAAAGAACGCCAATCGCCTCCGCATCGAAAAGCCGGATGCAGACGACTACAACTATGTACACATCGCCGTCACGAAAGGCAAAACAGTTGACGCCACGTATTTCATCGCCGAGGAGGCGACGCGAATACCGGACATCATCGTCGTGACACCGGCGGACGGCGTGTACGAAGCGACCGTTGTATTTATGCACGGCTCCGAGAACGAGACGTCGATGGCGAATAGCGTTATCGACGACGGGAACAGAGCGTATATAGTGGTGAACGGCGGCGAGCGCAAATTGTATATGACGTTCACCTCGCTTGAAGCGCTGAATATGGACAACTACATGAGCGAGCTGTACTATTTCGACGTCGGAGCCGGCGGCGAAAAAACCCGTGCCGACGTGCTTGAATACTATCCGCAGGAGGGCATCGGGGACGGCGACGTGGCAGCGACATACAATCTGCACTATCCCAAACGCGCCGCTTTCCCGCTCGGCACGACGCGCTCGGACGGCGTGCAAATAGTAAGTATGATAATCCCCGCCATGGACGCGGTCGGAGGTGCGGAGCCCGGCAGCGGCGCGGCTGAACGCGAAGTGCGGGTATTTATCACCTCGGCGAAAAAGCTGGAGAGCGACGTAAACCCGTATGCCGGCTATGACGAAAGCATCATTGCAGCCCGCGTCACCGACGCCGAGCGTTTGATAGCTTCGGATTCAATCGCCGCAAGCGCCCTGCCCGCGCTCAACGCCGCCGTTGAGACCGCGAAAGCCGCGATTGCGGCGGCGCTCACCTCCGACGAAATAAAAGCGGCGGCGGACGCGCTGAGCGCCGCGATTACGGAGGCGGTAACCGTCGTCGTTCCCGTGGATACAAGCGCGCTTATCTCCGCGCTCGGACAAGCGGAAGGCTATTCCGCCGAGCTGTATACGGAAACGAGCTTTGCCGCGCTGCAAGCGGTGATCGAAACCGCGCAAGCCGTACTTGACAATGACGAGCACACGCAAACCCAAATTGACGCCGCGGTAACGGCTCTGAGCAACGCCGCCGCGAGCCTCGTCATAAAGCCCGCCGTTGCGCTTGACACACAAGCGCTTGAAGCGGCAATTTTAGCCGCGAAGCAGTTAGCGCCAAACGCGGCAAGCTATGAAACTACGTCTTACGCCGCGCTTTCGGCAGCCGTCGCGTCCGCCGAGGCCGCGCTGCAAACGGATTATCTGACGCAGACGCAGGTTGACGGTCAAGCCGTTTCCGTCGAGGCCGCGCTTGCGGCGCTCGCCGCGAAGTCGGAGCTTAAATACCGTCTCGGCTCCGGGGAGCACTCGCTCGCGGGGAAAACGCTTCTGCGGCATTACTTCCAGACTGGTGACTCAATGGGCAACGCGGCGATAGACCACAGCAAATCATATCTTGAAATACCCGCAAACGGAGATCCCGCGCGCGTACACCTTTTCTTTAACGCGCTTAGCACATCGGGCTTCACAGGTTATTTGCTTGATCTTGATAATGTAACGGATATAGAAAAAGACTATGAGGGTATGATTTCCGGTTACACAAAGGTTCCCGCGCAAGTCCACTCCGTGCACGAGAACGCTACCGATAATTACGGGCCGCCCGCCAAGACAGACCCGGAAAACGGCAAATGGTATCCATATGAAGTCAGCGTCGCCGTAACGCCCGGTGAAGCGGTCACGATCGTACACGTGTATGTGCCCGTTATGGACGACATCAATTCAGGCAGCGGAGACCAGCTCGCGAGACTTGTGATCGACTGGAGCGGCTTCGACCTGACAGGGCAAAACTCCACCGCCGACCTGACCGCCCTCGGAGTTGCCGTAGCCGACGCGGACGAGCTAACACTGGGCGATTACACCCCCGCAACCGCCGCGTCAGTAACAGCCTCTCTCGCCGCCGCGCAATACCTCATAATCAACAACGCGACGCTGACCGTGACAACCGAAATGGCGGCGGCCCGAGTGACGGCGATCGAAGCCGCGATAACCGCCCTGATCGTCCCGCCGACGCCTGTAACAGCGGAGCCGATACAGACGACGCCCACCGCGCCCGACGCCAACGGCAAGGCGACCGCAAGCGTGAATCCTGACGCGATAAACGAAGCCATAGAAGCCGCGAAAAAGGATACGGACAACAATCAGATAGAAAACGCGGTAATCCCCGAAATCATAATAAACGCAGCCCCGGCAGGCGGCGCGGCAGCGGTAAAAGAGCTCGCCGTAAGCCTCCCCGCCGCGGCGGTGACAGCCGTCAAGACCGAGCAAGCGGCGCTCGTCATAAACGCCGGCTCCGCCGGAAAAGTAACTCTCACCGGCACGGAGCTTAAAAGAATAGCGGGCGAGAATAAAGATTTAACAATAACTCTCACCGCCGACGCGACAAGCTCCCTGAACTCGGCGCAGACAGCGGCAATACCAAGCACCGCCCAAACCCCGGTAGCAGTGGCGATAGCCGTTGACAAAACCTCAGTGACAGGCGTCGAAGTCTCGGTAACGGTACCGCTGAGCACGACTACACCCGCTACGGGAAAGAAATTCGTCCTCATAAAAATCGCCGCCGACGGAACAAAAACAACAATCGCCGCCGACTTCATAAACGGCACGGTGACGTTCACCGCGATAACCTAACCCACGGCAAAAACGGGGCGGGGGCCAAAAACCCCCGCCTCGCGCAACCTAATACTTGCAGAAAACGGCGCGGCGTGGTAAAATTCACGCGAGGTGAATTATATGAATTTGCGCGAGTCAGCTAAGCTTGAAATTGATACAATGCCGGAGGACGCGTTAGCCGCGGTGTGGAGCTTCATTATTTTTCAAAAGCACCGCGATTTGTTCGAGCGCGGCGACGGCGAATATCTCGCATCTATCCCGGGAATGACGCAGTCGATCATCGAGGGCACAAACACCGCGCTTGACGAATGCGTACCGCTTGAAACGGTATGGGATGATGTATAAACGCGTCTTGACGCGCCAAGCCGTGAAGGATGCCCGGCTCGTTGAAAACGCCGGGCTCAAAACAAAGGCGGCGGAGCTGCTGGGGATACTTCGCAAAAACCCTTTCCGGAACCCGCCGCCGTATGAAAAATTATCCGGCGTCAAGGACACGTATTCGCGCAGGATCAATATTCAACACAGGCTTGTTTATCAAGTTCTGAAAAATGATACAGGCGAGCTCGATGATAACAGAGAGCCGTATCAAGGTATTGTAAAAGTGATACGAATGTGGACGCATTACGCCTAACGGCGAATATAACGCGCGCACCGCGTGACAAACGCACCCCGTAGGGGGCGATGGCAATCGCCCCGTTCCCCGAAATCGCACCGCGCCCCAAAACGAACGCGCCCCAAAACGAATGCCCCCGCAAATGACCCGAAAACACGGGCGGATCACCATCCGCCCCTACGGGGAATCGCGGCGACGGAACAACGGGCGGTCGGGACGCCCGCCCCTACGATGTGTCATTATGATTGCGCCGTAGGGGGCGGTGTCCACACCGCCCCGCCGTTCCCCATAAATTTTGGTACGCGGGCGGTCGCGCCTGCGGCGCGCCATAATGATAAGCGCCCGAAGGGCGCGGGACCCCCGCCCCTACGGGGAATCGCCGCGCCGCGCAGGCGCAAACCAGCATAGAAAATCACAATCAAAAAAAATAATACCGGAGAAACAATTATGAAATCAAAAAAACTACTGACAATTATCATAGCGGCGGCGCTGCTGGCGCTGTGCGCGCTCCCGGCGGCCATCGCCGCCGGAGGCGACGTCTACTACGTCGATGAAGTCCCGATAGATACCCCGACGCCGACCGGCGGCAGCAGTACCGGGGACGGCGGCGGGCAGCAGGTCATCGACCCCACGGCAAATGGCAAATACTGGCTCACAGTAGCCCTCTGGCACGCCGGAATGACCCAGGAATCAATGGGCAACGTAGCCTTCAAGGGCATAAAAGCCCTGCTGACGACGGTGGACGGCAGATATACGCTTCACGTCGGCACCCAGCCCGTCGAGGTAACAGGCTACACGACCGCGATCACGGAGGTCGAGCGCTCGGACAGAACCGAGGGCATAACCGGCGACATCGAAATAGTCACGGCGGGAAATTTCACGACGAACACGAAGTTCGACGGCGTGGCGCACGAGCTGAGTACCGTCCGCGTTTTCGGCCTTGAGCTTGAAAACACGACGCGGGAATATATTTTCATACGCTTCAAGGTCCCGTACACCCCGATGGACGCCGTGGGCGCATCGACTGACGGCTGGCTCGACGCGCGTCTGCGCATATATTGGAGCAGCATAGAAAACGCCCCCGCGAACGCCGTAGTCGATCCGCCGACAAGCGTAGCTAAGGGCGCGTCAAGCCTTGACTCAGGCTCCGGCGGGACCTCCGCCGACGGCGCGCCGTCATACGATAAATCGGACAATACGACGGGCATCAGGATAACGGCGGGAGAGGGCGTGATCCCCGAGGGCGCGGAGCTCGCCGTCAGCGAAATAACGGAAACCGCGACGGACGCGAAAAGCCAAACGGCCTACGCAAGCGCCGTGACCGCGCTCGAGGAAACCGCGGCGAAATTCGTGCTGTACGATATATCGATAACGGCTGAAAACGCCGAAGTACAGCCCAACGGCAGCATAACGCTGCGTATACCGATCCCGGCGGAATTCGACAAGAGCAAAACGGCGCTGTACAGAATAAACGACGACAAGACCGCGACGCTGATCCGCGGGAACGTCTCGGGCGACACATATATCGTTACGCTGAGCCACCTGAGCCTTTACGCCCTCGCGGAGGGTCTGACAGCCGTGGCGTCCCCGGCGGACGCGTTCACGGATATCTCGGGTCACTGGGCCTACGACTACATACGGTATATGATAGAGCGCGGCCTTATAGTCGGCGTGACGCCGACGACGTTTGAGCCGAACACGGTGATGACGCGCGCGATGTTCGTGACGCTTCTCGGCAGGATAGCGGGCGTAGATACGGCGGCGAACACAGGCACGGCGTTTGACGACGTCGGCGCGGACGAGTACTACGCGCCATATACCGTGTGGGCGTCGAAGAACGGCATAGTCGAGGGCGTCGGCGACAATAAATTCGCGCCGGATATGCAGATAACGCGCGAGCAGATGGCGGCGATGCTGAACAATTACGTCGAGTTCGCAAAGATAAAGCTGGCTTCCGGCTCCGGCCCCGCGTTCGCGGACGCGGGGGAGATAAGCTCTTGGGCGAGCGCCGCCGTGCGCCGGATGGCGGACGCCGGGATAATCGCCGGAGTCGGGGATAATAAATTCGCGCCGAAGCTCAC
>JAISFB010000113.1 GCA_031263805.1 Oscillospiraceae bacterium | reverse complement strand
GTACTCGCGAATTTTGCCGTTTGTCATAGTCGATACGCCTCCGTTTAATATTCAAATAAATGAGGAATCTATTTATACGGACAATACCATATTTGCGGAGGTTTGGCAAGCGGAAAATGTAAATTCCGGAGCGGACGCGCCGGCTCCTTGATGATATAATCCTACTTGCGCTCCATAAACCACCGGCACAGGCCGCGTTCCTCCTCCAGATACATAAAAGTCTCGCGCCGCTTGACCCTGACCGTGAAGCGCAGCCCCATACCGCCCGCCTTGAGGCTCGCCGCGGGCCGCGCGTCGAGTATGCCGTCAACCGTGTATTCAACGCCGTCCTCCCAGACAAACGAGAGCGGAATCAGTCCGCCGTCTTTCAGCCGCCGTTCCGTGACGTCAACATAAACTTTGCCGTCGCTGTCCATATACGGCGCATAATCAATCGCTGTATTGTTCACTGTGTCCCTCCGTTCACGTATCCGACCGGATGAATGGTGTGGTCGGCTTTTGGATTCAGTCTGCCGAGCTTGTCGTCAAGCCGAAGCAGCGCGCGGTCTATCGCGTGATGCCCGAAGCGGCGGCGGATATCGTCTATCGCGTATTCGAGCCTTTCGGACTTTCCGCGCTTCGCTTCGTCTTCAAACAGCGTCAGCTGGCGCGGCTGATCGATCGGAATGAGATTCGTGCCGCGAACGCCGATACTGCGCAGCGGTCTCTCCCAGCGGTAGTTTTCGCGCAGAAGCTTCATCGCCGCCGCGCAGAGCTCTGTTGAGATGTGCGTCGGGTTACGAAGCGTAGTCTGCCGCGTGAAGCTCGCGAGGTCGTTTCGCCGCAAAGATACTTCCACAGTCTTGGCTTGCAAGCCAAGCTCTCGCATACGCTCAGCGACGGACTCGGACAGATTTTGAAAGACGATATGGCAGTCGTGTTCATTCTCCAAGTCGCGCGGCGTGGTCGTGGAGTTGCCGACGGACTTGACGACGGCCTCGTCGCCCGTTTCGGTCACAGGCGACGAATCGCGCCCGTTGGCGTACGCCCAAAGCGACGCGCCGCATTTCCCGAACCACAGCTTCAGCAGTTCCGCGTCGCAGTTGGCGATGTCCCCTATAGTCCGCACACCGTACTTTGCGAATTTGCTTTGCGTCGCGCGTCCGACGCCGAGCAAGTCGCCCGCCGGAAGCGGCCAGACTATATCGCGGAAATTGTCCTCCGTGATAACCGTCGTCGCGTCCGGCTTGCGTATGTCGCTTCCGAGCTTCGCGAACACCTTGTTCCAGCTTACGCCGACCGACACCGTGACGCCGAGCTCAAATTTTACGCGCTCGCGTATTTCATCTGCAATCTTTTCGGCGATCTTTTCACCGGAACCGCGCGCGCTTCCCGATATATCCACCCAGGATTCGTCTAATCCGAACGGCTCCACCTGCGGAGAGTAATCCGCAAGAATTCCGCGAAATTTTCGCGAAAACCTCAGATACTTGTCATAATCGGGCGGCACGACGATCAAGCCCGGACATTTCGCGCGCGCCTCCCACAGCGCCTGACCGACCGTGACGCCGTACGCCCGCGCCTCGTAATTGCGCGCTAAAATAATGCCGCGGCGCTCCTCCGTGCTGCCGCCGACCGCGACGGGATGCCCGCGCAGCTTCGGATGGTGCAGCATCTCAATCGAGGCGTAGCAGTTATTCAAATCTGCGTGTAATACGGTTCTGGACACGGTGTATAGCTCCCTTCGTTTTGCTTGCGTTCATCAGTATAATTCTCAATAAATCGGATGTCAAGAGAAAAATTCAAAATATTATTGAGTTGCTCTTGCAATTCGTCCCGGGAGGGTATATACTCGTCTTCGAGGTGAGGGATTTATGGATTATTCGAAGGTTCTCGCGAGGCTGCGAAAGGAGAACAAGCGGACGCAGGCCGAAGTCGCCGACTACATCAACCGGTACTCGGACAAAAAATACTCGTTCAAAATGGTGTCTCATTGGGAGAAAGGAAATTCCGCGCCGCCGTTAGAGCAGTTTCTGCTGCTTTGCGAGTTGTACGGTGTGAGGGACATTCAGAGCACGTTCCGGGGTGTGGATACGGATTTCAGAAACCTCTCAAAGCTGAACTCGCTCGGTAAGAGCCGCGTTGAGGAATACATCGCGCTGCTGCGCGGCAACCCGCTGTTCTCCGAAACGGATAGCGAAATCACAACTGTCAAGCCGCGCCTTATCCGTCTGTATGACATACCCGTCGCGGCGGGCGCCGGGGTCTTTCTCGACAGCGATTCTTTTGAGGAGATCGAGGCTGACGGCACGGTGCCGGAGGACGCGGACTTCGCCGTCAAGGTCAGCGGCGACAGCATGACGCCGCGCTTTGCGGACGGGCAAGTCATTTTCATAAAGGAGCAAGAGACGCTTGAAACGGGTGAAATCGGGATATTCGGGCTGAACGGCGACGCTTATGTAAAAAAGCTCGGTAACGGGGAGCTTTTATCGCTCAACGCTCGGTACGCGCCGATACCGATCCGGGAGTACGACTCGTTTCACGTTTTCGGAAAGGTCGTGGGATAACTTGTGCGGACGGTATTTCATCGAAGCCGACGATTTTGAGCTCTGCGCGATGCTTGCGGAGGCGGAGCAGAACCGATACGAACGGCAAAGCCTGTTCACAAGCGGCGAGATATTTCCCACCGACGTCGCTCCGGTGCGCACCGCCGCGGGCGCGCGGTATATGACTTGGGGCTTTCCGAGTCTTTACGGCAAGCAGCCGCACATCAACGCCCGGAGCGAAACGGCAGCCACCGCGCCGACGTTCCGCGAAGCGACGGCGGCGCGGCGGTGCATCGTACCCGCGTCCGGATATTTTGAGTGGAAGAAGCTCGACGGAAAGCGCAAGGAGAAATACGCGTTCACGCTGCCGGGTCACGCCGTAATGTATATGGCGGGGATTTACTCGGAGGACGGCCGATTTGCTATTCTAACGCGCGACGCCCCGCCCGAGATAAGCGAGATACACGACCGTATGCCGGTGATCATTCCGCGAGAGCTCGCGGACGACTGGCTCAGCGGCGGAATCGAGATTCTCAGTGAAGCGGTCACTGATTTGCGGGTTGCGCCTGTGACGGCGAGCGGCGGGTTGCCGTCACAGATGAGCCTGTTTTGAGAAAAGTTGCCTGATTGCAACAGATATTCAGCCGCAAACAGAAAATTTTATCCGCGGAAAATTTTTTGTTGAAATTTCTGAAAAGATATGGTATAGTCCCGTTTTCGACAGTTGTAAAAGCGAAAACAGCAGCAACCCCTTCTCTACAGGGGATTAATGCTGTTTCCGGCGGGGGAAGAATGTTGTATGAAAAAACTATTTTAAAAGATTTTTGA
>JAISFB010000082.1 GCA_031263805.1 Oscillospiraceae bacterium | reverse complement strand
GCGTTTATAAGCGCGAACGCGGCTGCGTTTGGGGTTACTGAGAGCGTGGCGGCGCGGGTGGTTTGCGTTGTAACGGGGATCGGGGCGCTTTGCGTGTATATGCTGGCGGAGGCTAAGGCTGACGCCGGGCGAAAATAATATTTAGGAGGAAAAATCAATGTTAGAACTTACAAGCGGTAAAAATTGGGGGGGGGTAATAACTGCCAATCCATAGATTCATCCCCCAAAACACGGATCAGAGGCGTTTTCCCGGAGACCGGGGAGGGCGTGTCGCGCTCTCGCGCGACGTCATTGTTATGGCGCGCCGTAGGCGCGACGTGCCGCGCCCCTACGACTGAGGACGCGCTAAAATCGTTTTTTCTTGCCCGGACGGGCGATAGCGAGGAAATGATCTGGTTCCGGAACACCATCCTCGGAGGTGTGATTTAATGGGATTGCAGATTTTCACGGCGTCGGGGACTTTTACGGCTCCGGACGCGGCGGTATATAGTGTTTTGGTGGTTTCCGGGGGATGGCGGGGAGCGCGGGCAGCGCGGGCGGTTCAGGCCGCGGAGGCACCGGGGCTCCGGGGGCGTCGCCGGTCGCGTCGTTATCGGCTCCGTAAAGCTTAACGCAAACGCGAGCGTATCTGTGACGATCGGCGCGGCTGCCGGCGCGTCGTCTTTTGGCTCTTACTTTTCCGCCGCGGCGGGCGGCGGTAATTTGGGCGGCCAGGGCGGCGTGTATGGTAGCTCGAGCGGTGATTTTTCTGGTGAAAGAGGCTCTGACGGGTTAAGCGCCAGCGGCTACGGGATGGGAGTTGGCGGAGCTTCTTATTTAGGGGCTACTTCGAGTTATACCGGTGGCGGAGGCGGCGGGGGCGGCGCGGGGTTTACTTTTAATGCGCCGTCATCGCCATTTAGTGTTGCGTTTGGAGCTTCCGGCACTAACAGTAGCGGCGAGGGCGGATCCTCCGGCTTTGGCTATGGCGCGGGCGGGGGCGGGGGCGGGGGCGGCGGCACCGGCTATGGCAGTACCACTGCCGGCGGCGCGGGAGCCGCGGGAAATCCGGGCATTGTGATCATAGCGTGGTAAGCTTATCCCCCGGCGGGGCTCTTTCGGGAGGCCGCCGGGGGATTTTTTGCGGTTTAACGCCAAAAGCCCCGTACGCAGCGGGGCTTTTGGCTGGAGTTATCCATGTGAAAAAATTCCCGCGAGGTTCTGCAACACCTCGCGGGATTATATTAACGGGTTTTTTATTGCTTGTCAATAGATGGACGGGGATTTTTTGATAAAATTTTGAAAAGTGAAATTGAATGGGAGGGTGGGGATTGGTTCTAAGGTGAGCAGTCTTTATCTCGGCAGGAATCGAATATCTTTCTCGTATGTACGCTGACGGCCTCTCTGATCGAGGCGTTATCCGGAACCGAGCCGGGTATTACCTTGTCTGACATTGAGCTTACTCCTCCTTAAGGATAGTTACGGTACATTTTATGCACCTCGCGCGGCGCTTGTGAGTATTGCGTTTTATCCCGCGAGGTGATATAGTGTGCGCGGGTGATTAAATGATTGTCTTGGGAATAGACCCGGGTATCGCCACCGTCGGCTTCGGCGCGATAGAGGCGGACGGCGCGAAAATATCGCATTTGAGCCACGGGGTCATATCGACGAAGGCGGGGCTCAGGCTGTCGTTGCGCCTGTCGAGAATATATTATGACGCGCTGGAGCTGATTGACACGTTTCAGCCGGACGTTATAGCCATCGAAGAGCTTTTTTTCAACACGAATCTGAAAACGGCCATCGCCGTGGCTCACGGGCGGGCCGCCGCGATACTCGCCGGGGAGGAGCGCCAAATACCGATGTACGAATACACTCCCCTGCAAGTCAAAAAAGCCGTGACGGGATACGGGCACGCCGAAAAAAAACAGGTAATGGATATGGTGCGGCAGCTTTTGAAGCTCGACGCCGTTCCGAAGCCCGACGACGCGGCCGACGCGCTGGCGATAGCCATCTGCCGCGCGCGCAACGCGAGTTCTCGTATCGCAAACCTCGGAGGTGCAGAATGTTCTACTATTTAGAAGGTAACGTCGCCCTGACCGACGGAAATATTGCCGTCATAGACGTCGGCGGCGCGGGATATAAATGTCACGTGACGGCCGCCACCCTCGCGAGGGTTGTGCCCGGAAAGCGCGCGAAGCTGTACACCTACTGCAATATACGCGAGGACGCGTTCGACATCTTCGGCTTTTACACGACGGAGGAAAAACGCTGCTTCGAGCTGTTGCTGACCGTTTCCGGAATAGGCCCTAAAGCGGCGCTTTCGATACTCTCGTCCTGTACGCCGGAGGCGCTGGCGGTCGCCGTAGTCTCGGACGACGTCAGCGCGCTGACGAGCACGCCGGGCGTCGGGAAAAAGCTCGCGCAGCGCATCATACTTGAGCTCAAGGACAAGGTCACGCGAGAGGCCGAGATATTGCGCGCCGAGGGGCTTGCCGCGCCGTCGCCGGGTGGCGGCGCCTTCGAGGCTCACGCCGCCCTGTCCGTGCTCGGTTATACAAACGCCGAGATAACCGCGCTTATGCGCCGTCTAAAAACGGATTCGATGACGACGGAGGAAATCGTCCGGGAGGCCTTAAAGCAGTCGCTGAAAAAATAATCGGCGAGCCGCACCATAGAATGTCGTGTCGTAAGGAGTGACAGCAATACTATGAGCATAGAATACAGCGGCGGCGAGCCGAAGAAGGACGCCCCGCGCAAGCGCAAGCCGGAGAAAGACGCGCAAAACAAAGAAAAAGACCGCGAGGTACTGCTGCACCCGGACCTTCACTCCGAGGACGACGCGGAGGCCGGGCTGCGTCCTAAAACGATGGCGGAATACATCGGTCAGGATACGGCGAAAGGCAACCTCGCGGTTTTTATAGAGGGCGCGAAGCGGCGCCGCGAGCCGCTTGACCACGTGCTGCTGCACGGGCCTCCCGGACTCGGCAAAACGACGCTCGCGGCGATCATAGCGGCGGAGCTCGGCGTGAATCTGCGCAAAACGTCCGGCCCCGCGATCGAAAAGCCCAAGGACTTAGCGGCGCTGCTGACGAATCTCGACGAGAACGATATTTTATTCATCGACGAGATACACCGTATGAGCCGCGCTATCGAGGAGATATTATACCCCGCGATGGAGGACCGCCAGCTCGACATCATCATAGGTCAGGGCCCGTCCGCCGCGTCGATCTGCTTGGAGCTGAAAAATTTTACGCTCGTCGGCGCCACGACGCGCGCCGGGCAGCTCTCCGCCCCGCTCCGCGACAGATTCGGCATAGATTTGAAACTTGAGCTGTACACGCCGGAAGAGCTCGGCGAGATCGTCTCCCGCTCCGCGGGTATACTCGATGTCCCGACGGAGCCCGACGGAGCGATAGAAATAGCCTCGCGCTCGCGCGGGACGCCCAGAATCGCGAACCGCCTGCTGCGCCGCGTGCGGGATTTTGCCCAGGTCACAGGCGACGGGATCATCACAAAAAAGGCCGCCGACGACGCCTTGACGCGCCTCGGGATCGATAAAATAGGGCTCGACGCCATTGACAGGCGGCTGCTGACGGGGATCATTCAAAATTACGGCGGCGGGCCCGTCGGGCTTGAAACGCTGGCCGCCACCGTGAACGAGGAAGCTGTGACGATAGAGGATGTATACGAGCCGTATCTTATGCGGCAGGGCTTTTTATCGCGGACGCTGCGCGGACGCTGCGCCACGCGGCGCGCCTACGAGCACCTCGGGCTGCCCTATGACGGCGACGGGGATCAGCTTTCGATATTGTAGGCCGTGATTGCAGACCGTGATCAGAGGAGTGAATATGGGAAAATACTTCGGAACTGACGGAATACGGGGCGTCGCCAACGAGACGCTTGACGCGCGTTTAGCGTATCTGACGGGCTTCGCGGCGGCGAGCGTCGTCGGGGCCGGAACAAGCGGAAGACCGCGCGCGCTTATCGGAAAGGACACGCGCGTGTCGTCCGATATGCTCGAGGCCGCTCTCATATCCGGGCTGTGCTCGGGGGGCGCGGACGCGTCGCCGCTCGGCGTTTTGCCGACTCCGGCGGTGGCGTATCTCGCCCGCAAAACCGGGGCGGATATGGGAATCGTGATCTCCGCCTCGCACAACCCGTACGAGTACAACGGCATAAAAATATTCGATTCGCTCGGCTTCAAGCTCTCAGACGAGCTCGAAAACGAAATAGAGCAATTGATAGACCTTCCGGAAAAGCTTTGCCCGCGCACCCGCGCGCAGCTCGGACGCGTGGTCCGCGGAGAGCTCGGCGAAGCTGAGTATGTGAAGCATCTCGTCCGGCTGGCCCACGGCGAGTACGGCGGCATAAAAATCGCGGCGGACTGCTCAAACGGCGCGTCGTCCTTTACGGCGCGCCGCCTGTTCCGCGCGCTCGGCGCGGACGCAAAGCTCATACATAACAGGCCGAACGGCGTCAACATCAACCAAAACTGCGGCTCGACGCATATAGATTCTCTGCGGCGCGCCGTAACGCGCGGCGGCTTTGACGTCGGCTTCGCGTTCGACGGCGACGCCGACAGATGCCTCATAATAGACGAGCTCGGCGGGCTCATCGACGGGGACGCCTTGCTCGCCGTCTGCGCGCGGGATATGAAGGCCCGCGGGGAACTGAAGAACAACGCCGTCGTCGGCACGGTGTATTCCAATTCGGGGCTCAACGAATTCGGCGGGCGCGAGGGCGTCGAAGTGCTGCGCTCCGACGTGGGCGACCGCAACGTGCTAGAAATGATGCTCAGCCGCGGCGTGTGTCTCGGAGGAGAGGCGTCGGGACACACCATATTCCTCGACGATTCCACGACCGGCGACGGTCAGCTCGCGGCGATAAAATTCCTGAATCTGATCGCGCAGACCGGAAAAACCGCGTCAGAGCTCGCCGCCGATGTGCCGCGCTACCCGCAGATAATGCTGAACGTCCCGGCGGAGCCGGAGGCAAAGCTGCGCAAGATAGCCTCCCGCGAGCTCGCCGACGCGATAGAGGACGCGAAAAGCTCGCTCGGCGGCGTCGGCTACGTTATAGTCCGCCCGTCCGGGACGGAGAGCCTCATCCGCGTCGCCGTCGAAGCGGAAACTGAGGAAAAAGCCCGAAAAATTGCGGAGCGTCTCGCGGAGCTCATCCGCGCCGTGCCGTGACGCGCGCCCCCGGGACGACCGCTCGGCCTTGCGCGGCAACATTTTTCGGCAGGCTTGTGGAAATATTACAAAATAAATAATATTATTAAAATAATGCTTGACAATACTTCTAAAGGCTGATATAGTATGCGTGTGCAAGGGGCAGACACAGGGTTTGACGCCGCCCTCTCAGAGGAAGAAATGGTGTTGAGATACGTGCGTTTAGTGCGCGCGTGCGCCCGTCCGTACTTTTTGGCGGGAGGCGACGGCGAGGATCTGATACAGGAGGGAATGCTCGGACTTCTCTCCGCGATACGCAGCTTCGACGAAGCGCGCGGCGTCAGATTCGAGACCTATGCGGAGCTCTGCGTGCGTCGGCGTATTATAAGCGCCGTGCGCAAAGCCGCCTTGCGATTCCGAGGAGATAGCGATATCCCGCTCGAAGCTCAGCTTTTGACGGAAAGCGAAACCCCCGGCGCGTATTTGCTGCGTGACCCAGAGGAGCTTGTCATAGCCAGAGAACGTATCCGCGAATTGGCGGGAGGCATAGAAGATTCACTTTCCAAGCTTGAATCGATCGTGCTGAAACTGTATCTTGACGGTTATTCATACGGTGAAATGTCCGAAAAGCTCGGAAGGCCGTATAAGTCCGTTGAGAACGCCATACAGCGGATAAGAAGGAAGCTCGCGCGTTTTATTACTTCAGGCGACATTCAGTGATGAACTGAGCGCAAATACGCCCAATGCGGGACAGCCGCAGGGACAAAATTTTAAGTCAAAAGAGAGGTTCAACAATGTACGA
>JAISFB010000196.1 GCA_031263805.1 Oscillospiraceae bacterium | reverse complement strand
AAGAAACGAAGGGAGGCGTCGCGGTGAAGCTTGCGGACATTTTCAGCGGAATAGATTTTACGGATATGCGCGCTCCGGCGGATATGGAGCTTACGGGCATATGCTGCGATTCGCGTCTGGCGACGCCCGGCTGTCTCTTTACGGCAATTCGCGGGACGGTGAGCGACGGACACGGCTTTATAAAAAAAGCCGTCGAAAACGGCGCCGCCTGCGTTTTATGCGAAACGCCGCCGGATATTGATATCCCGTATGTGACGGCGGCGGACACAAAAACGGCGCTCGCCCTCGCCGCGGCAAATTATTTCGGAAGACCGGCGGACAGACTGAAAATCATCGGCGTCACGGGGACGAACGGAAAGACTACCGTGACGCACCTGATAAAGCAAATGCTCGAAAGGCTGACGGGCAGACCCGTCGGGCTCATAGGCTCGATACACGATATGCTCGGCGATGAGATAATTTTGTCGGAGCGCACGACGCCCACGACGCCGGATGCGATAGCTCTGCACGGCCTTTTCGCGAAAATGGCCGCCGGAGGCTGTGAATACGCCGTAATGGAGGTGTCCTCGCACGCGCTTGAGCTCGGGCGCGTCGCAGGCATCACGTTTGAGCTCGGCGTGCTCACAAATCTGACGCAGGATCATCTTGATTTCCACGGCGGTATGGAGGAATACGCGCGCGCGAAGGCGCGGCTTTTCGCTCAGTCCCGCCGCGGCGCCGTGAACGCCGACGACGCTGCGGCGGAAGCGCTTACGCGCGGCGATAAACAAGAATTTGCGCGAGGCGCGCCATGCGAAATGTTTACGTTTTCAGCAAAAAGCGATTCGGCGGACCTCGCCGCGCGGCTTGTGAAGCTTCTGCCGGGAAAGGTCGAATTCTGCGCGCTGATGATAGGGGAGCTCGAACGGACCGAGCTGAATATTCCCGGTATGTTCTCAGTCTACAACGCGCTGGCGGCGATACTGACCGTGCGGCTGCTCGGCTTCGGACTGGACGCCGCCGCCGGCGCGCTCGCGCAATGCACGGGCGTCAGAGGACGGGCGGAAACAGTCCCGACGGGGCGGGATTTTACGGTGCTCATAGATTACGCGCACACGCCGGACGCGCTGAAAAACATAATAGAGGCCGTGCGAGGCTGTGCCGCAGGGCGCGTCGTGACGCTGTTCGGCTGCGGCGGCGACCGCGACAGGACCAAGCGCCCGCTGATGGGCGAAATAGCCGCAAGGCTTTCAGATTTCGTGATCGTCACGTCCGACAACCCGCGCACCGAAGTGCCCGAAGAGATAATAAACCAAATCCTCGGTGGGATGGAGAACACGAAAACGCCCTGCGCCGTCATCGAAAACAGGCGGGAAGCGATATATTGGGCGATCGAAAACGCGGAGCCCGGCGACACTCTGATACTCGCCGGCAAGGGCCACGAGACATATCAGGAGATACACGGCGAAAAGCGGAGCTTCGACGAGCGCGAGATAGTCGCCGAGGCTTTAGAGGCTACCGCCGAGGCGTTATCTTCAGAGGCCGCCGCCGAGGCATTGAAAGGCAGGTCGGTATGAATACGCTGATCACCGCGTTTGCCGTGGCGTTTGCCGCGGCCACGGCCTCCGCGTTTATCGCGCTGCCGATCCTGCGGCGGCTGAACGCCGTGCAGCATATAAGGCAGGACGGCCCGGCCAGCCATCTCGCAAAGCAGGGCACGCCGATACTCGGCGGCGTCACGTTTATATTCGCCGTCGCCTTAGTCAGCTTCACGGTCGGGCTGCCGAATATTGCGCGGGGGGATTACACCGCGCTGCTGCCGCTCGCGCTTGCCGCCGTTTACGGCGTTATCGGCTTTATCGACGATATTGAAAAGCTCAGGAAAAAACACAACCTCGGTCTCACCGCGTCGCAGAAATTTATATTGCAGCTCGTCATAGCGCTGGCGTTCGTCCTGCTTGTAAGGGCCGCCGGGAATTTGACGCCGAATTTATACATCCCGTTCGCGAATATAACGGTCCCGCTGCCGGAGCCGGTCTATCTCGCTTTTGCGGCGTTTGTCATCGTCGCCGAGGTCAACGGCGCGAATCTGACTGACGGCGCGGACGGCCTCGCAACGGGGGTGACGCTGCCGATAGCAGTCTGCTTCGCCGCGATCAGTCTGCTCGGCGGAGCGCCAGGCGGACTTAAAGCGAGCGGGGCGGGCATATATTCGGCGGCGTTCGCGGGCGGGCTTTCGGGCTTCTTGCTGTTCAATATGCACCCGGCGAAGCTTTTTATGGGCGAGACCGGCGCGCAGTTTATCGGGGGCTCCGTCGCGGCGCTTGCGTTCGTGCTTGATATGCCGCTTATACTTATCACGCTCGGCTTTGTGTATTTCATCGAGGCGCTGTCAGACGTTATTCAAGTGGGCTGGTTCAAGCTCTCTCACGGCAAGAGATTTTTCAGGATGGCGCCGATACATCACCATTTCGAGCTGAGCGGCTGGAGTGAATATAAGCTGTTTTTCGTGTTCACGGGCGTGAGCGTTGCATTCGCGATCCTATCCTATTTTGGAGTCAGAATGAGGTATTGGGTATGAGCGCTCAAAAACGCATAAAAACATTGCGCCGCGCGCAGGCGCAAATGTAAAACAATCAATGCACAGAGCAGAATGCTTATAGCAAGGAGACGGCAAAATGGCAAGGACAATATACGCGGCGGGCCGCGAGCGCCAAGAGCGCCAAGAGCGCATTGAAAATGAAGAAGAGTTTGCCCCGCTCGAAAGGCGCGGCCATATGGATATGCCGTTTTTGCTGTTAGTGCTGATCCTTTTGACCGTCGGCGTGGTGATGGTGCTTTCCGCGAGCTATGCCAGCGCGTACTATGAGCGCGGGAATCCGACGTACTATTTCACAAGACAGCTCGCTTTCGCGGCGGCGGGGGCGGCGGGAATGATCCTCGTGTCGCGGTTCACCGTGCAATTTATGCGCCGGTGGTCGATGTGGCTGCTGGCGGGCTCCATAGCTCTGCTTGTGCTCGTACTTATCGTCGCGGAGCCGATACACGGGGTAAGGCGCTGGTTCGATCTTAAAATCACTACGGTGCAGCCGTCGGAAATCGCCAAGGTCGGGATAATAATGTCGTTCTCCGTGATGATGTGCAAATACGGAGAGTCGCTGCGCCGGTTCAGGCTGAAAAATTCGGCGTGGAAAGGCTTTCTAAGGGCGGCGGCGCCGTTTGCCGGGGCGCTCGCGGCGACGGTGGCGCTGCTGCTTGTCGAGCCGCACAATTCAGCCGCGATAATCATCGTTGCGATAGCCGCCGTTGTAATGTTCGCAGGCGGGCTCGATTTGAGGCTGTGCGTATTGGCGATCGGCATAGCGGCTCTGGCGGCGGCGTTTGTGATAGGGAAGGCCGAAAGCAGCTACGCGGACGTCGTGGAATCGGGCGGCGGCGCGTATGCGATGCGCAGGATAGTGTTCTGGCTGCATCCGGAGGCCGACCCGACGGACGGGGGATATCAGGTGCTGCAATCGCTGTACGCCGTCGGCTCCGGCGGATTAACGGGCGTCGGGCTCGGGCAGAGCCGCCAAAAATATCTCTATCTGCCCGAAGAGCATAACGACTATATTTTCGCGATAGTCTGCGAGGAGCTCGGCTTTATCGGCGCGGCGCTGATTTTGGCGCTTTTCGCGCTGCTGATAATACGCGGCTTCTGGATTGCGATGCACGCGCGCGGGAAATTTGACGCGCTTGTCGCGGCGGGGATAACCGGTATGCTTGCGATACAGGTGTTTTTGAACATATCGGTCGTTACGAATCTGCTGCCGTGCACGGGAATATCGCTGCCGTTTTTCAGCTACGGCGGCTCGGCGCTGCTTATGCAGCTCGCGGAAATGGGGATAATCCTCTCGATTTCGCGCGATATGCCGATCACGAGAGCGGGGTGAGGGCGATTATGAAGTTTTTGCTTGCGGCCGGCGGAAGCGCCGGACATATAAATCCCGCGATAGCGATAGCGGATGCGCTGCGCCGCGCCTTGCCCGGCTGCGGGATAATATTCGTCGGCGCGGGGCGAAAAGCCGAAAACAAGCTTGTCCCCGAAGCGGGCTATGAGCTCGAAAATATAGAAATGCGCGGCTTAAAGCGCGGGCTGTCGCCGAAAAACCTCGGCTATAACGCCCGGGCGGCGGCAATGCTGCTGACGGCCTCGCGGCGCGCGGAACGGCTAATAACGTCATACGCGCCGGACGCCGCTGTCGGCACGGGCGGATATATATGCTATCCCGTGCTCAAGGCCGCGGCAAAGGCGGGGATACCGACGGCGCTGCACGAATCGAACTCAGAGCCGGGCCTGACGGCGCGCCTTCTGTCCGCCGTCGTGACGCGCGTATACACAGCGTTCCCCAAAAGCGCGGAGCAGTACAGACAGGCGGGGTATAAAGACCCCGCGAGAGTGTCCGCGCTCGGAACGCCGGTCAGAGAGAGCTTTTTGGAATATACGCGCGAGAGCGCGAGAGACGAGCTCGGCTTCCGCGCGGACGAAACGGTCGTCGTGTCCTTTTGGGGCTCGCTCGGAGCCTCGGGGATGAACGAGCGTATGAAGGGCTTCATCGCGCGGAATATCCGCGAGCTCGAGGCGGGGCGCGGCTTCAGGCACATTCACGCCGCCGGAAGCGAGCAGGCCGCCGCCGTTTTGAAAAAAGCAGTCCCGCCCGACGGGAAACCGCCGGACTTTATTGATATTCGCGCTTACATTGACGATATGCCGCGTGTTATGGCGAGCGCCGACCTTGTGCTGTGCCGCGCCGGGGGCTCCACGCTTGCGGAGCTGTCCGCGCTCGGCCGCGCGGCGGCGCTGGTTCCGAGTCCGTATGTCGCCAATGACGAGCAGACGCAAAACGCCCTCGCGATGAGCGAAAACGGCGGCGCCGTAATGCTCCGGGAGCCGGAGTCCACAGGCGATACGCTGTTTGAGACCGTCGCGGAGCTGCTGCGGGACAAAACGAAGTTAAAGGAGATGGAAGAACATCAAAAACAACTCGGCTCGCCGACCGCGGCGGGACGGCTCGCGGAGGAGATGATAGCGCTGATATAAATCAAGCCGGACGAGTCGCGCGAACGCGCGTTCCCCGTGCGCGCACGCACGTTAAATCAAACATCCGCGCAAATGCGCGGTGCCGCATTCCCCGTGACAGGCGGGGCGGTGTGGACACCGCCCCCTACGGAGACGCTCCGCGCGTCGGTGTGTGTGGAGACGCCCCGTGCGAACGCGCGCACGTCGCGCGAACGCGCGTTTCCCGTGCGCGCACGCACGTTAAATTACCCCCGGGCGGCCGCACGCACGCTAATCACCTAATTCAGTTACGCGTCATAATATGCCTTATGACACAAACAGCTTTAGGGGGTAAGTCATAAAGTGAGCGTATTAAAAATAAGCGGCGGGAGAGAGCTGCGCGGGACGGCGCGCGTGCACGGCGCGAAAAACAGCGTGCTGCCGATAATCGCGGCGTCGCTTTTAGCGAACGGAGAGACCGTTTTACATAATTGTCCGAAGCTTTCCGACGTTGACGCGGCGATAAAAATACTCAGGCATCTCGGCTGCTCGGCGGAGCGCGCGGGAAACGAAGTGATCATCGATTCAAGAGGATTATCGCGGCTCGATATCCCGCACGGGCTTATGCGCGAAATGCGCAGCTCGGTGATTTTTCTCGGCGCGATGCTCGCCAGGGGCGGCGAAGCGGAGCTTTCCCTGCCGGGCGGCTGTGAGCTCGGCCCGCGGCCTATCGATCTGCATCTGGGCGCTCTGCGTGAGCTCGGCGCGGAGATAACGGAGGAGGGCGGCAGCATCATCTGCCGCGCGGCAAAGCTCTGGGGGCGGCGCGTAAACCTCAGCTTTCCGAGCGTCGGCGCGACGGAGAACACCATGCTCGCGGCCAGCCTCGCTGACGGGACGACGATAATCACGAACGCGGCGCGAGAGCCGGAGATATGGGATCTGCAATGCTATCTGCGCGCGCTCGGCGTGGCCGTATACGGCGCGGGAACGCCGACTGTGACGGTGGAGGGAACGAAAATAAGCGCGAGCGTTTCCCACAGCGTGATCCCGGACCGTATCGTCGCCGCAACGTATCTCGCCGCGGCGGCGGCGACGCGGAGCGAGATCGAGCTTACGGACGTGATACCGGCGCATCTTTCGACCGTGATAGAGGTTTTGGGCGAAATGGGCTGCGATATACGCGTCGAGCGGGAAAGGATACGCGTAAGCTCTGACGGGAAGCTGCGCGCGGTCAGGCCAATCATCACGGGGCCGTATCCCGGATTTCCAACGGACGCGCAGCCGCAGCTTATGGCGGCGGCCCTGAAAGCGCGGGGCACGACGGCCTTCGTGGAGAATATCTTTGATAACAGGTACAGGCACGTGGGGGAAATGCGCAGGCTCGGAGCGGATATCAAGCTTGAGGGACGGGTGGCGATGGTTACGGGCGCCCGAAAGCTCCACGGCGCGCCCGTCACGGCGACGGACCTGCGCGGCGGCGCGGCGCTTGTAGTGGCGGCGCTCGGAGCCGAGGGAGTGACCGAAATTTCGGGAGTGCATCACATAGACAGGGGCTACGACGGTTTAGAGGACACGCTCCGCGCGGTCGGGGCAAAAATCGAGCGAGTATAGCGAGACTTTATTTTAGGAGCTGAGCGGAGGAATACGCCGCAAAATACTAAAGAGGGGAAACTGAGCGATGGCGAACACAGGCAGAAGAACGGGAAAGCGGCGGCGCGGCGCGGCGGTATACGCGCCGGTGGCGGTGCTATTGACGCTGTTCATTATAATATTCGGCGTGAGCGTATTTTTTCGCGTGGAGAACATAGAGGTGACGGGGACCGGGCGGTATACGGCGGACGAGGTGATCGCGGCGTCCGGGATAGAGCGCGGCGATAATCTGTTCTTCATAGACCGCGACGCCGCCGCGCGGCGTATCACAGGCGCGATGCCGTATGTGTCGATGGTGCGCATAGAGCGCCGCGCGCCGGATACCGCGGTCATCGAGATAACCGAAAGCCGCGCCGTAGCCGCCGTGGCCGACGGCGGGAGCTATTGGAAGATAGACGCCGCCGGGCGCGTGCTCGAACGCACGGATTTCGGAGGGACGGCGGGACTTATACGCGTATCCGGCTTCTCCCCGCGCTCACCCAAGGAGGGCGCCGTGATAGAGGCCGACGAGAGCTATGAGACGCAGAAGGGCTTTCTTTTGGACGTGCTCTCCGCCGCTGACGCCAAGGGGATAACGGAGGACGTGTCGAATCTCGACGTCACGAATATCAGCGCGATAACGTTTATCTATAAAGGCTCGGTGAGCGTAAATCTCGGCGGCGGGGACAACGCTTCGTTCAAGCTGGACAAGCTGATTTCCGTGCTGGAGGAACAGGAAACGGGCTTCCGCGGGCGCGTCGATGTGTCGAAGGACGGGAAAATAAGCGTCATTCCCGAATAAAAATGCGGAAATTTACTGTTTTCTCACATTTTTGTATTGACCGCGCGAGGTTTTCGTTATAGAATATGCGAAATGCTGTGTCCTAAGTACATTCATTACAGTCATTACAATGATTTTATGGATTTTATGGGCGGACTCGGGTAGGTTTTCGGGATTCTCGGTAAAGACGCGGCGTGCGCCTTGCGGGAAGATAAATAAATTGGAGGTTTGAATATGTCGCCTTATGAGATCGAAACAGGGCCGGACAACGTAGTCGTTATAAAGGTGGTCGGAGTCGGCGGGGCCGGAAATAACGCCGTGGAAAGAATGGTGAGC
Organism: Oscillospiraceae bacterium; assembly: GCA_031263805.1. Taxonomy (GTDB): domain Bacteria; phylum Bacillota; class Clostridia; order Oscillospirales; family Oscillospiraceae; genus JAIRRO01. Next base: position 8,115 of record JAISFB010000196.1, on the reverse strand, counting down.
CGCGGTATGAAAGGAGTCGAGTTCATCGCCGTCAATACCGACAAGCCGGCGCTTTCGCGTTCCAATGCGGACGATAAGCTGCAAATCGGCGAAAAGCTGACTAAGGGGCAGGGCGCGGGCGCCAATCCCGAGATCGGGAAAAAAGCGGCGGAGGAATCGCGCAACGAAATAGCGAAGGGGCTGGAAAACACCGATATGGTGTTTATCGCCGCGGGAATGGGCGGCGGCACGGGCACGGGCGCCGCGCCCGTGATAGCGGACATCGCGCGCGAGGCCGGCGCGCTCACCGTCGGGATCGTCACGAAGCCCTTCAAATTCGAGGGAGCGCGGCGCGCGAGACAGGCCGAGGAGGGGATAGAGAGCCTCCTGTCAAAGGTCGATTCGCTGCTCGTCATCCCGAACGAAAGATTAAAATTTATCAGCGAGCAGAAGCTCACGCTTGACAACGCGTTTGAAATGGCGGACAACGTGCTCGGACAAGCCGTCGCGAGCATTACCGAGATCGTAATGAACACCGGCCTTATGAACGTCGATTTTGCGGACGTGACGACGATAATGCAAAACTCCGGCTACGCGCATATGGGCATCGGCGAGGCGACGGGCAAGTCGAAGGCCGAGGAAGCGGTGCGCAAGGCTGTCGCGAGCCCGCTGATGGAAACGTCGATAAACGGCGCGTCCGGCATACTTATCAATTTCACCGGCTCAAAGGACCTCGCGCTCGAGGATTTCCACGAGGCCGCCGAGATCGTATACGAGGCCGCCAATCCCGACGCCAATATTATCATCGGCGCGAGCTTCGACGAATCTATGGACGATACGCTCCGCGTCGCGATCATCGCCACGAAATTCGGCGACGCGCAGATAAGACCCGCCGACCCGGCGCCGGCCGCGCGCTCCGCGTCGTCGTCAAAGCCGTCCGAGACGCCCGGACGCGCCTCGATCAACACAGAGACGGCAAGACCGTTCGCGACGTCCCCGTCCTCATCCTTCTCCGCCGCAAAGCAGCCCCCCGCGGAGACGCCCCCGCCGCCGCCCGCGCCTGAAATCGAGCCGGAGAAAGACCCGTTTGACGAGATACTGAAGATTTTCGGGTCGAAATAACAAAGCGCCATCGCGCATAAGCATAAAAACGTCCGGCGTCCATTCTGCGGGCGCCGGACGGATTTATATAAACGCCGTTATTTAATGAAATTGAGTTTGCATAGAATGCTATGGGACTGAAATGAAAGACAAAAAGCTTTTGCAGACGCGCCCGGCGCGCGTTGCGCATAATATGGCGAAAATATTTGTCAGAGAGCACGTTACGCGCTCCGCGGCGGCGCTTTCCTACGTCGTCACGATATCGCTGTTCCCGCTTCTGCTGTGCGGGACGGCGATTCTCGGAAGCCTTAATATCACGGAAAACGAGCTGTTTGCCGTCTGGGAGGACATAATCCCGGCGGCGGCGATAGAAATTATCAGCGACTTTTTAAGCTATGTCAGCGGCAATATGAACGTCATTATGCTCGCCGTCGGGCTCGGCGTTATGCTGACGTCCTCCGCGGCGGCGTTCCGCACCATTATCGGCATAATGAACGGTATTCAGGGCGAAAGACGCTTTTCCGGGCTGCCGGGACATTGCGTGAGCCTCATAATGTCCCTCGCCTTTCTCGCGGCGCTGTACGCAGCCGGGCTTGTTATCGTGACGGGGGAGTGGTTCATCGGGCTGTTGAAGAAATATCCGCCGCTCGGCGAGGTGACGTCGGCGTGGCTGTGGATACGGTTTCTGCTGCTGTTTCTGATCATGTTCACGATAATTTACGGGATATATAAGATCACGGCGCCGAAGGCCGCGGGAAACTCGCGGCGCACAAGACGCCTGCCCGGAGCCCTCGCCGCGTCCGCGCTCATCGTCGCCGTAAGCGCGGCGTTTTCACGAATGATAAGCGCGTCCGCGAAATACGCGATAGTCTACGGCTCGCTCGCGTCCGTTATCATACTGATGACCTGGATGTACACGTGCGCTGTGATACTCATAATGGGCAACGTATTCAACGTTGCAATCAGCGAGGCCGATTGAGTCGGACTCGCTGATTAAATTAAAATTACGGGCTACGCCCGGTCGCCCCGGGGCGACTTTTGCCGAAACGGGAGAGGCTTTTAATGCAAAACAATAACGCGATACTGTCCGAAAGCGGCCTGCATAATATGTCCGCCCTCGCCCTCGCCTACATCGGCGACGCGGTGTACGAGCTTTTGGCGCGCACAGCCGTCTGCAAAACCGGAAAACGCACCGCCGAATCATTGCACACTGCAACCGTATCCATCGTCCAGGCCCCCGCACAGGCGCGCGCCGCGCGCCGTATTATCAGTCTTCCGCAGGAAGACGCTCAAGCCCCCGCTCAGGCGCGCTTCGCGCGCCGTATTATCCCGCCTGTTCAACTTCTTTCAGAAGCTGAACAGGCGATATTTCGCCGGGGCCGCAACGCGCGCGTGCGCGCCGTCCCGCGCGGCGCGAGCTTTGAGGAATATCATCTTGCCACGGCGATAGAGGCGCTTTTCGGATATTTATATCTGAAAGGCGAGACCGCGCGTATAAAAGAACTCTTTGAGGCGGCGACGGCGCCCGATACGGAGGATTGAATCGAAATGCCACTTGACGCTTTATTCCTCTCGGCGGCGCTGAGAGAGCTGGAACCGGAGCTTATCGGCGCGCGGGTAGAAAAGATACGGATGCCGGAGCGCGATGAAATAATACTTGTGCTGCGCGGAAAAAGCAAGAGGAATCTGCTCATATCCGCAGGCGCCGCCGACGCGCGCGCGCATTTCACAAATTCAGAGTACGAAAACCCCGCCGCCCCGCCGATGTTCTGTATGCTGCTGCGCAAGCATTTATCCGGTGCGCGGATCGCGTCTGTGACGCAGCCGCGCGGGGAGCGCGTCGTGCTTTTCAAGTTTTCGTGCCTTGATGCGATGGGGGAGCCGGAGGAAAAAACGCTCGCCGCCGAGCTTATGGGCCGCGGCGCGAATATGATCCTGACGGCAAGCGACGGAATAATCATAGACGCGCTTCGCCGTATAGACGCGGAAATATCGCCAATACGGGCTTACAGCCCGGTCGCCGTTCCGGCGACTAAGCCCCGCCGCCCCGTCCTGCCCGGCCTGCTATACCGCCCGCCGGCGCCGCAGGAGAAGATAGACCCGATTGGTCTCAGTCAAGAAGACTGGAAGCGGGCGTTCGCGGACGCGCCCGGCGAAGCGTCTATTGAAAAATGGCTTAATAAAACCTTCTCGGCGCTCTCGCCGCTTATCTGCCGGGAGCTTGCGTTCCGGGCGTATGGATCTGCCGACGCGACGACGGCGGCGGCGGGGGACGGCGGCGCGGCGCTTGCCGAGCGTGCCGCGGAGTTGATCGAAGGCTCGCAAAACGGCGCCGCCGCGCCGTATATTCTGATCGGGGAGGACGGCGTCCCGCGTGATTTTTCGTTTACGGAGATAAGGCAATACGGCAAGTTGATGACCGTTTCGAGAGAGGACGGCTTTTCCGCGCTGTTAGAGCGTTTCTTTACGGAACGCGCGGCCTCGGCGCGCGCCAAAACGCGCGGCGCGGCGCTGACCCGCGCTGTGAAAAACGCGCGTGACAGGGCGCAGCGCCGCGTGTCGGCACAGCGCGAGGAGCTGCTTGGCGCCGGGAAAAGAGAGTATCTGCGCGAGTGCGGAGACCTGATAATGGCGAATTTACACCTTATCAAGCCCGGAGATGAAATACTCAGGGCGGAAGATTTGTTTATTGACAATACGGGCTCCGCCCGGTCGCCCTCTGTGGGCGACTTGGGATCAAATGCTTTCCGCGAAATTAAGCTCGACCCGCGCCGCGCCCCGCAGGCAAACGCCGCGAAATATTACAAGGACTACGCAAAGCTTAAAACGGCCGAAAAGATATTGTCAGAGCGCATTGAGCTCGGCGAGCGGGAGACGGAATATCTCGAAAGCGTATTGTCAGAGCTCGCGCTCGCCTCCGGAGAACGGGAGCTTGAGGAAATCAGGCGGGAGCTTGCCCAAACCGGATATGTAAAGCCCGAAAAAGCCAAATCAAAGCAAAAACAAAAGCCATATGCGCCCCGGAGATACACAGCGCCGAGCGGCCGCGAGATACTGATAGGCCGCAGCAATACTCAAAACGACGAGCTTACGTTCCGCGCCGCGTTCAAAACCGACGTGTGGCTCCACGTAAAAGCGCGCCACGGCTCGCACGTGATACTTCGCACCGGGGGAGCGCCGCCGGAGGACGCGGACGTCGCCGCCGCCGCGTCTTTGGCCGCGTATTTCTCCGAGGCGAGGGGAGAAGGACGCGCCGCCGTTGATTGGTGCCTGGCGCGGTATGTAAAAAAAACGCCGGGCGCGAAGCCGGGAATGGTGATCTACACGGACTATAAAACCGTCGCCGCCGCGCCCCAACCGCCGGAGGCGTTATAGCAAAGAGGCAAGTCGCCGGAACGGCGACCGGGCTGTAAGCCCGTAATTTTTATTATATAAAAAGAGGGGAGCCGCCGTTCCGGCGACCGGGCTGTAAGCCCGTAATTTTTATGACATTATCCGAAAAAGTAAAAAATATATTAGACGCCTTAGAGAACGAATATCCGGACGCCGGCTGCTCGCTCCAATACGAAAAGCCGTATGAGCTGCTTTTCGCGACGCGCCTCGCCGCCCAATGCACGGACGCGAGAGTCAACAAGGTCACGCCCGCGCTTTTCGCGCGCTTCCCGACGCTGCAAGCTTTCGCCGACGCGGACGACAGCGAGGTCGAGGAATACATACGCTCCTGCGGCTTTTTCAGAATAAAAGCGCGCGACCTGACAGCCGCCGCCCGGATGCTGCTGAAAGACTTCGGCGGGGAGGTCCCGGGCGATATGGAAAGCTTGCTGAAAATCCCCGGAGTGGGGCGGAAGATAGCGAACCTGATCTTGGGTGACGTTTTCGGCAAACCGGCGGTCGTTGCCGACACGCATTGCATAAGGCTCAGCAACAGGCTGGGGCTTGCCGATTCCAAGGACCCGGCGAAGGTGGAGCGGAGCCTGCGCGAGCTTTTGCCGCCGGAGCGCTCCTCCGATTTTTGTCACCGGCTTGTGCTGCACGGGCGCGCCGTGTGTACCGCGCGCCGCGCGATGTGCGATAAATGCTGCGTTTTGCCTTGGTGCGATAGCGCCGAGCGCGCTCGTTCTGACTGACGTGTATCATTGCCGTAACGCTTCAATCTCGGTGGGAGACAGGGCGGTGGCCTTTGCAATATCTACAATCGGGAATCCCATCGAAAGCAAATTCTTCGCCACCTCAACGGCTTTTTCAGTACGTCCCTCGGCGCGCCCTTCTGCACGCCCCTCTTTTCTTACCACCGCGCGGTCGTGCTCCATATCCATTTGCCACATCCGGCGGGAACGGAACAGCGCGCGTTCCCTTTCGTCCTTGCTGATGCTCGTCAAAATCTCGGTCGCCATACGAATTTCACTCCTTGTCGAAATCAATTCATCTAATATTTTACGGTACTTGGGATTATCCGCGTAACCGAAGAATACGCACCACTGTTCCAGCCGGGTCATTTCCTTCGCGGGCTTCCGCATCGCCTCGCCCAGCTTTGTCAGCTCTATAAATATAATGCCTACATCACCGGCGAGTTCAACGCCGTTCCCGTCACGGAAGCTGAAACGGCTTATGAACTCCGGACGCTCCGGGAATACCGGATAGCCGCAGAATGTGATTTGAAAGCTTTGCTCAAAATCGCCGTAATTCGTGCCGCGCCCCGGCTGTTTCGCGTGCAGGTCGCACACGTTGTATATCGCGCGGCTCTTGATGTTTCTGTGTCCTGTTATGGCGCTGTCGCCTTTCATCGGCTCGGCTTGCATTTCGACGTCGATTTGCTTGCCGCCGTCAGCGACGGCGCGGCAGTTCACGTCGTAGCGTTGCCGTTTTTGCTCTATGTCCGAAATCGGCAGCTCAACGTTGCGCACTTCGACGCTGATGAAATTCATATCGAGCACGTCGGACATAACGCCCCGGAGCACAGGTTCCCCGTCCGGGTGCGTCAAAAGGCTCTTAAACACGCCATCTTCGGATGGGGGGAGGATTTCGGGTATGATGATGTCAATATCTTCGGACACGCAAATCACCTCTCTCATTCCTATTGTAACTCAAAAGCGCGCCGATTTCAACGGCTGAGAAAAAATTCATAAATATTTTCGTGCGGCGCGCGGTTCGTCCGCGCGTAGGGGACGTGGCTTGCCCGTCCCGCCGTTCCTTCACCCGAGCCCGCGGATAGGTATATCGCCCAATAAATACCGAATTTTATCCAAAATTTTGTTATAATAGACGAATTTGAAAAATTGAAGAAAAAAGTTAAAAAACCCCTTGACAACCAAAATCTCCTGTGCTACACTGCATTTAGTAAACCTAACCAAGCTCAACGGATCAAGCCGCGTAATAAATGCCGAGTAAGGGCGGCGTATATACGCCGCCCTCGCCGTTCATTTACCGCAGAATAAGCAGTATAATACATATTGCGGTAAATGAACGGCGAGGGGAACGCGATCCGATTGACGTTCGCGAACCTTTCCAATCCAATATAGCGGTATGCCGCCACTTGAGTTCTGCCCGGCAAACCGCGAAGCCGCCGCTTAACGCCGCACGGGAATTTTTTATACGCCGAAAGTTAGTCTGCCTAACTCGGAAAGCGTAGGGGACGATGGCAATCGTCCCGCGAATCCCCCGTCCCAACGCAACGGGCGAACACAGTTCGCCCGCCCGTTATCACGTTCCCTCGCGCGTTAAAACAGCGGCACCCGGCGCGGATCATCCGCGCCCCATACTCAGGTTATCGCGCCAATAGGGACAAGCCCGGCGTGGTAATATTTCGGAGGCTTGACGTTGCCAGGCGTCGGACCTCCGCCGCGGGACGGACTGAGCATCCGAAACGCGGCAAACGGACGGCGTTCTCCGAGACGCCACAGGAACGTGCCGGCGTATCCGGCGGTCGGCAGTTTACTGCCGAATATGATAATAAAGGAGATTCATTATGAAAAAACTACTCAGCAAGAGGGTAATATCCCTCGCCATCGCCGTCGTAATGGCGGTAAGTCTCTTCGCGCTCTCGGCGAGCGCGGCAAGCCCCGGCATTGGCGTCAAGCCGAACACCGAGCTTTGGTGGGCGGATGACACGCTCGCAACACCATTTTATGTGGACTTGGTAATCGACGGAGAGACAGAAACTTTTGAAATCGGAATTAACACCATTCAGGAATTCGTGCTCGAAGGCTCAAATTATGTCATCTCCACACACCCGCAGTATTTTGGCGGAAATGATCCCGACGACGAAGCCGGCGCATGGTGGGTATTTCAATTATCCAGTATAAGTGTGTGGGACGAGCAAAATCAATCGTGGACCGGCAATCTGCTGCGCGGCGGCGAAGCGAGAATTCGGAGCGGTTTTGCTTTGCCCGACCCGATTACCGACCCGCAGTATTTCCTGTGCCAGGTTGAGGGAACCATCTTCTACGTCGGGCCTGATCCCGATCCCGATCCCGTTCCCGCCGACATCCCGGTGTACTGGGAAACGGCATATTTGGAGATTCCAAGTCAAGTATGACGTCAATATCGTTCAGGCGCGCCGCGGGTTTTCTCGCGGCGCGCCTCCGGTAATAAAAAAGGAAACGATTGAAAAATTGAGGTGGCTTTCTTGAAAAAACTTCTGGCGGCGGTTCTCGCCGCTTTTATGTCGCTGTCGCTTGTTACTGCCGTTGCCGCAGGCGCTCCGCAAACAGGCGACGGTTCGCCCGGCTCGCCCCTGCAAATAGGCACGGAGGCCGAGTTGCTTGACTTTGCCGCTCACGTCGCGGACGGCGAGACGGATTTATGCGCCATTCTTACGAACGACGTAGAGGTTGAAGAATGGGATACTATCGCGGGAGTGGAAAGGACTTCTGCAAACTACGCCGCGGCGACAGGCCCCAAGACTGACAGCTCACATCCATATGCCGGTATTTTCGACGGCAACGGTCATAAGCTGACGCTGTCTACTGACCTAAGTTCGCAAACGACTTGGGCGGGAGCTGGCATTGCGCTGTTTCATACCATCGATACACACGG